>JASHVE010000085.1 GCA_030039675.1 Acidobacteriaceae bacterium
CCGCTGCCGCTCGACGGCCAGGCCAACGGCACTATCCGCATCCTCGACCAGCAAATTGCGCTGGGCTACACGCACCTGTTCGGCGCAAACCGGATCGTGGACGCGCGGCTCGGGTTGTCGCGCACCAAGGCCGGCAAGTACACGCTCTCGATCGGCCAGAACGATTTCACAATTCCCGGACTGCAGGATGTGCCCAGCTTCATCGAGGGCGGTCTGCCTTCGATTTCGGTCTCGGGCGGATTTACGGCATTCGGGCGGCAGAGCACCAATCCGCAGTGGCAGAACCCGGCGCTGCTTGATCCCAAGGTGAACTACACGTGGGTGATCGGCAAGCACTCGCTCAAGTTCGGCTACGAGTACGAGCACATCTGGATGGCGGTGAACGACAACAACCCGCTCTATGGCTCGTGGACCTATGGTGGCGGATACAGCGGTGGCACGACTGCCGACAACTACTGGGCGGACTTCCTCTTCGGCCTGACCAGCAGCTACCAGCTGGCGAACTACTTTGTTGTTCACCTGCGGCAGTCGTTGGACAGCGCCTACGCACAGGACGATTGGAAGGTGACTCCCAATCTCACGCTGAACCTGGGGCTGCGCTGGGAGTACGGCTCGCCTTACTCGGAGTGGCATAACTACATTTCGAACTTCGATCCGGTGAACCAGGTGGTGGATACGATCAGCCCCGGAGCGGTTGCCGGCAACGGCATTGTGCCGGTCTCGCCCGGCGGCGTTTACGGCAGCACGCTGGTGAATCCGGATCTGCATGACTTCTCGCCGCGCGTTGGCTTCGCGTTGGCGCTCACTTCCAAGATGGCGCTGCGCGGCGGCTTCGGCACGGGCTACGTCCACTACACGCGCGCCGGTTCGGGCGACATTCTGGGCATCAATGCGCCGCAGGCCCAGTTTGCTGTGGTGACGCAGAACAAACCCACCGCTTCGAACCACTGCCCGAGTCCGCTGCCGGCGCAAATTATTGCAGTCGGCACCACCTCGCCGAGCTGCTACGCGACCTCGGACCAGGGCTTCCCGACGGGCCTGGTGACGACCTTCAACCCGGCAACGGACAACATCACCTGGGTTCCGAAGAACACGCCGGACAGCTACGTGGAGAACTGGTTCCTGAGCGTGCAGCAGCAGCTCTCGAAGAACACCCTGCTCGATGTGGCGTATGTGGGCAACCACGGCGTGCATCTGCAGGGATTCCTGAATGCGAACCAGCGCGTTCTCTCGACGCTGGGCACGGCCAACGTGCAACGCGAATACGCCAACTGGCCCAGCGACATTACCGAGGCGCTGAACGAATTCTGGTCCAACTTCAATGCGCTGCAGGTGCGCTACGAGCAGCGCTTTGTAGGCGGCCTGACGCTGCTGAACTCGTTCACCTGGGAGCACTCGCTGGACAACGCCTCAGCTTCGCTGGAAGGCAACACGCCTTCGCCACAAAACGGGCTGAATATCGCGGCGGACTACGGCCAGTCGGATTACAACCTGCCGGTTGCGAACGTCACCAGCCTGGTGTACGAGCTGCCCTTCGGCCAGGGGCGCCACTTTGTCGCCAATGCCAACGGGGTGCTGAACAGCATTATCGGCGGCTGGCAGTTGAGCGCCATCAACACGGCACAGGCGGGTACGCCGTTTAACCTGACCTACACTCCCAACGCCACGCAGCAGGTGTCGCAGCAGATCTCGGCTACCTATCGCGGCGCGAACGAGTACCGGCCGGACTATGTGCTCGGCGCGAAGGTAACGCAGGGCAAATCGAACCGCGCCGCCAACACCGGTTACGTGAACTACATCAACTACTCGGCGTTTGTGCTGCCGCCAATCAAGGACGGCGCGGGAAATTATCTCAGCCCCTTCGGCAATGCTTCACGGAATCCGGGCCGCACGCCGCCGTTCAACGAAACCGACCTCGATGTGAACAAGAGGTTCAACACGCCGGTCGAGAGCCTCAAACTGGAGTTCCGCGCCGAGGCGTATAACGTGTTCAACCACACGAACCTCTACCTGCCCGGCACCATCAGCGGCACGCAGGGTTCCATCGCAGCGGGCACCGTGCTCGGCACCGGCGCCACGCCAGGCCTGGGGCAGATCAGCGGCGGTAATCCCACGAGCGGCGGACAGATTACCTCGACGTTCGAACCCAGAGTGCTTCAGTTTGCGCTGAAGATCATTTACTAGAGCATTTTCGGAATGCATATAGACTTTTTGAGAGCAGTGCAAGGTGGCCTTTTCTCAAGGAAAAGGCCACTTAAACATCTTCCTTCGGTATACACAGATTCGGGAATTGCGATCAGCCTCTATTCTTGTATCCCCATCCTCGGCGCATGGTGTATGCGGCCGAGGGTGGGTTTCTTTTTTGCGGTGGGTCTGCCTGCGAATGATTCCCTGAACCGCGCAATCCTGCTGGGCATCCAATTACGGGACTGTTACAGCAGCGTAAACTCAAGGCAGGACGATGAGAACGGAGATCCTCAAGAGGCTGGGTACTGAAAGCGGACCGTGGGATGTGCTGGTGATTGGCGGCGGAGCAACGGGGCTGGGCGCCGCGGTGGACGCCGCTTCGCGCGGGTATCGGACGCTGCTGGTGGAGCGCGCGGATTTTGGCAAAGGCACTTCGAGCCGCAGCACGAAGCTTGCCCATGGCGGAGTGCGTTATCTGGAACAGCTCAACCTGACGCTGGTTCTGGAAGCACTGCGCGAGCGCGGCCACCTGCTGCGCAACGCGCCTCACCTGGTGCACGATCTTTCGTTTGTCGTTCCGGCGTATCAGTACTCCGCGCTTCCGTATTACGGCATAGGGCTCAAGGTCTACGAGTGGCTTTCGGGCAAGTTGTCGCTGGGGCGATCGGAGCTTCTTTCGCGCGAGAGCACGCTCCAACGGCTGCCGAGCATCGCGGCCGAAGGGGTGCGTGGCGGCATTCTCTATCACGACGGGCAGTTTGACGATGCACGGCTGGCCGTTGCGCTGCTGCGCACGCTTGAGGATCTGGGCGGTGCAGCCGTCAATTACGTTGAAGCGGTTGCGCTACTGAAGGAAGGCGGCAAGATTTCCGGCATCACGGCGAGGGATCTGGAAGGCGATGCGCTTTTCGACATCCGGGCGAAGGTTGTGATCAATGCGTGCGGCGTGCATGTGGAGGAGACACTGACTTTGGATGGAGGCGGCGGACCGGGGTCGCTGCTGGCGCTGAGCCAGGGCACGCATTTTGTGCTGCCGCGTTCGTTTCTTCCCGGCGACACGGCGCTGATGATTCCCAAGACTGCCGATGGGCGTGTGCTGTTTGCAATTCCGTGGCACGGCGTGACGGTGGTTGGAACCACAGACGAGCCGGTGAATCGCGTGACGGATGAGCCACGCTCGCTGCGGGCAGAGAGAGAGTTTCTGCTTAACCATATTACGCGCTACTTCGATCGCACGCCCAGCGCGGCGGAGATCCTTAGCGTCTGGTCCGGTTTGCGCCCGCTGGTGCGCAAGAGCGGCGTGAAAACTTCGAAGCTCTCGCGAGACCACACGATTCTGGTTTCGCAATCGGGCCTGGTGACGGTGACTGGAGGCAAGTGGACTACCTACCGGCGGATGGGGCAGGACACGATCGATCACGCGGCAGAGGTGGGGTCGCTGCCGAAGCGGCCTTCGCGCACGCTGCAGTTGAAGCTGCACGGTTGGACGGAGAACTCCGGTGCGGAGCCTGAATGGGAGCGTGTGTACGGCGCCGATCTTGCCGCGGTGCGGGGGCTGTCTGCGGAACGCCCGGAGCTTGATGCGCCGATTCATCCGCGGCTGCCATTCAAGATGCGCGAAGTGGTATGGGCGGCCCGGCATGAGATGGCGCGGACGGTTGAGGATGTGCTGGCGCGCCGCACCCGAGCGCTGTTTCTCGACGCGCGCGCGGCCATCGAGGCGGCTCCCGCGGTGGCCGACTTGTTGGCCGGCGAGTCGAACCGCAGTGAGGCTTGGAAGATCAACGATCTGAAGAGATTTCTGGAGACGGCGAAGGGCTATGTGCTGGAGGAATGCGATCTGAAGCCGTCGCCGGTGAATTATTCCGCTAGATCGCGCTAACAGCGTGCTCTCCCAGGTCTCAAAATCGAGACGTGGGGCACCCGAGCTTGGTGCTTCGTCAAAATGTCCCAGTCCTACTCTGCGTGCAGGACGACTTCGAAGAGAAGCAGGCTCACGGTGGTGAAGATGATGTCGTAGCCGAGGAGGAGCTTGATCCACAGAGCCGGATCGCTCTCGCCGGTGAGGATCGCCTTGGTGGATAACACCATGGCGAGCAGGGCCGGCATGAAGATGGGAAAGAGAATGAGCGGCAGCAGCAGCTCGCGATTGCGGCTGCGGATCGAGAGTGCTGCGAAGAAGGTTCCGTTGGCGACGAGGGCCCAGGTACCCAGCGGCAGCACGAGCAGAAGCTGCCAGCCCTGGCCTTCGATGTGCAGGTTGTAGAAGACCAGGAAGACCGGCGCAAGCAAGGCCTGCACGATGGTGACGAAAAGAAAATTCGCCAGCACCTTGGCGAGAAAGAGCTCCGCAGCCGGCGTGGAGGCCATGCGCTGCGCGTCGAGCACCTGGTGGCGGATCTCGCGCGCCCAGGCCTGATTGAGCGCGCTGACCGAAGCGAACATTGTGGCGACGCAGAGCACGCCGCCCGCGATCTCACGCGAGAAAGCGTCGCGCGGATCGAAGGCCAGCGAGAAGAGCACGACGACCAGCAGTGCGAAAAACAGCATCGAGTTGATGGCTTCGCGCGAGCGCCATTCGATGCGCAGATCTTTGGCCAGGTGGGTCCACAGGGCGCGGGTCATCGCTCGTTCTTCTCCGAGCCGTGGCCTTTGGACGGGTAGGAGTGGCCTCCCACCTTAGCCAATTCGCAAAAAACGCGAATTGCCGAAGGTGGGGCACCCACGATATTGGGCTGGATTCGCACTTTAGCCAATTCGCAAAAAACGCGAATTGCCGAAGGTGGGGCGCCCACGGTATGGGGCTGATTGAGTGTGCGGTTTCCCACCCTGTCGACAGAATGAAGTCGACAGGATGGGGCACGGACAGGGATGTGGAGATGGACAGGGGCGCTGATCATGCGTGAGGGCTCCCTGCAGTGAGGTGGACCGAGTCCTTGGTGAGGTCGGCGGTTTGAGCCTGCGCGGCGCGGAGATAGTCGTCGGGGCTGAGGATCAGCTGCGTGCCGCGGGTTCCGGCGGAGACGCTGATCTTGTCGAATAAGATCGCGGTCTCGTCGACCCACACGGGGAATGCTTTCTTTGCGCCGAAGACCGTAACTCCGCCGCGGATATAGCCGGTGAGCGACTGCACGTCTTTGAGCGGGACCATCTCGGCTTTGCGCAGGCCGGTGGCGCGGGCGAGCTTCTTGAAGTCGAGCTCGGCATCGCCGGGAATAACGGCGAAGACGCAGGTGTCGGGTCCACCCGTTGTGATCAAGGTTTTGAAAACCTGCTCGGGCGGCATGCCGATCTTTTTCGCAACCGTGATGGCCGAAAGATCGTCGGGATCGACTTCGTACTCGCGCAGCTCGAAGGCGATGCCGAGGGATTCGAGAAAGCGGGCGCCGTTGGTCTTCATAGCGATGAGGGTCCCGGTTCAAACGACGCGATTCTTCCTGCGTGGAGGGTGAGCACCCAGTCGGCGATGGGCGCGGCGAGTTCGCGCTGGTGGGTGGTGAGCACAATGGTGCGGTCGCTCTGGCGGAAGCGGGCGAGGAGTTCGACCATCTGGCGG
>JASHVE010000086.1 GCA_030039675.1 Acidobacteriaceae bacterium
TCCGTGGGGACCCCGGTGCTTGGGCTTGTCGGCAAGGGGATTACGTTCGACACGGGCGGCATCTCGATCAAGCCGGCCGACAACATGGAGAAGATGAAGTACGACATGGCGGGCGGCGCGGCGATGCTGGGCGCGATGCGCGCCATTGCGCTGCTCAAGCCGAAGGTGCGGGTAATCGGCATTGTGTGCGCGGCCGAAAATATGCCGGACGGCAAGGCGCAGAAGCCGGGCGATGTGCAGACGGCCATGTCAGGCAAGACGATCGAGATCATCAACACCGACGCCGAGGGACGGCTGGTGCTGGCCGACGGGCTGGCCTACGCGAAGCAACTGGGCGCGACCCACCTGATCGATGCGGCTACGCTGACTGGCGCGTGCGTGGTGGCGCTGGGCATGGTGAACGCAGGCGCGTTCTCGAATGACGATGCGACGTTTGCGAAGTTCGACGCGGCGCTGAAGGTCTCCGGCGAAAAGTTCTGGCGGCTGCCGCTGGGCGACGAGTACATGGACCTGATCAAGTCCGACATTGGCGACATCAAGAACACCGGCGGGCGCTATGGCGGCGCGATCACCGCGGCGGAGTTTCTGCACGCCTTTGCCGAAGAGACGCCATGGATTCACCTGGACATTGCGGGCGTGGCGTGGATCGAGGATTCCAAGCCATACATCGCCAAAGGGCCGAGCGGGATCGCGGTGCGGTCGATTCTGGAGTGGGTGCGGAGCTACCAGGGAAACGCTTAGGGAGTGCCGCAACGACTGGGTGCAGTGGTGTGCGATTCTGTGGTCGCTTCGTGGATCGAGAGATGGTCTGTAGCGTTGCGATAAAACATTTCCCAATATCCCGCACAACGCGAGAACGGTATGACAGTGCCGTTTTCACGTTCCAGACTCAAACCCCAGGGCTAGCGCGGTTCCAGATTTTACGCGACCTTTTCAGATCCACTTAGAGCAGTTCCCGAATTAACTTCGATTTTTTTGAGAGCTGTGCAGGGTGGCCTTTTCTTAAAGAAGAGGCCACTTTGACATGTCGCTTCGGTATAGAGCAACTCGGGAACTGCTATAGCTGTGATTGCGTGCATGTAGCGGTTTTTTACAAAGCGATGACCAGCCGGTGACAATTGCGGCTCGCGAATTGGCCTACGCTTCATGCGAAGCACGGGTCTTCTCACAATTCACGATTCACAATCCGAGAACTGCCAGAGGAGGCGCTGCGCCCGGTACTCGCAGTTGCGGGTTCTGCGCTGCCTCTGTGCCTGACTTCAGAAGGAGAGTCGCATCATGCAGCTTTGCAAGACCGCAGCCGCCGCTTGTCTCGGTGTCGTTCTTTCCATGCTTCCGGCCCCGGCCGAGGCACAGTATCAACTCACCAACCTGGTTTCGAATCAACTCCACCAGTTCCCGAACACGGCCCCGACCATCGATCCGCTGCTGGCCAACGCGTGGGGATTGGCTCGCAGCGCCACGAGCCCCTGGTGGATCAGCGATAACGATACGGGCTGGTCGACCCTCTATACCGCAACCGGAACACAAGAGTCGCTCAAGGTTTCGATTCCCACGGCCGGAAACGGGCCATCCTCGCCGACGGGCGTGAACGGCCCCGGCATGCCGACTGGAGTTGTGTCTAACGGGTCGTCGACGGATTTCCAGGTCGATGGGGAGCCGTCGAGCTTCATCTTCGCCACGCTGGATGGCACCATCAGCGCCTGGGCGTCGAAGGTGAACAAGAACCAGTCGACCATCGCGGTTGACGACTCAGCCGCCAAAGCCAGCTTCACAGGCCTGGCCATCACCAGCTATGCCACGGGGAACTTTCTTTACGCCGCGGACAACGCCAATAATGTGATCGATGTGTACAACGGCAGCTGGGCATTTGTGAAGTCGTTCAGCGATCCCAATGCCCCGTCAACCTTCTCCGTCTTCGGCATTCAGGACATCAACGGCCTGGTTTACGTCACCTATGCCGTACCCAACGTGGGCGCCGGAGGCCTCGTCGACGTCTTCAAGGAGGACGGCACCTTTGTGAAGACACTGATTCAAGGAGACACGCTGAACCAGGCTTGGGGCGTGGCTGCTGCTCCGGCGAATTTTGGCCCCCTGAGCAATACTCTGCTGATCTCAAACAACTCGGTTGACGGAACCATCAATGCGTTCGATCCGATTACCGGAAAGTTTGTCGGCACAATCAGAGACCAGTTCGGCAGAAAGATTGTTCTCAATAACCTGTGGGGGATTTCCTTCGGCGGCGGAGCTACGAACAACGGAGCAACCAACGAGTTGTTCGTCACCGTGGGGCAGGGGATTGGCACCAACGAACTGGCCGGTACGTTTGCAAAGATCGTCTTCAAGCCTCTCTGAGAACAAATTGCCGGGTGAAGACGTAACGAGGGCCGCCTGAAATGGGCGGCCCTTCTACTTGAGGCGGTTGAGTGCAATATTCGTGTTGATGCGCAAAGAGCGCAACGCTGACCAAGAAGCAGAAAAAATCAAGACCAGTAAAGCAATAGCTCCATTCGTTATTGCTCCAACCCGCAATCGGAGCCGGCCCTCAGCGGTTGCTGTCCTGTCACCGGCTCACCGGAATTACCTTCTGATCGACAGGTTGCAGCGCTTCAAGCGAGTGCCCCATGCGCCGCGGCGCCGGTTACAACTTTTTGGTTGTTTCTCGACAGAACCGGAAAATCTTCCGCAAGAAATCAAATTGGAATTTGCTCATTGTCCGCAACACAAAATGAAGTTGCGCCGCTTTCCGCCGATTGAACAGATAGCAGCGAGTTGCCGGAGTGCGCCTAGAGAGCATTTTCGGAATACATATTGACTTTTTGAGAGCGGTGAAGGGTGGCTTTTTCTTGATGAAAAAGCCACTTGAGTTCACGCTTCCGGTCTACAGTAATTCCGAAAATGCTATAGGCGGCGTGCAGCGACGCGTGTGCCTGGCTGGTGGCCGGAACGAGGATGCAATGATCGAACGCACCGATCTGCTGGAGTCCGCGCTGGACAGCCTTCCCGACGGCGTGGCGGTGTTTGGCGCAGAGGGCAAGGTCGTGTGGTGGAACCACGCCGCGGAGGCCATCACCGGTTATGCCGGGATGGATCTGCCGGCGCAGCCGGTTGCTGCTGTGCTGGAAGGCCTGCTCGAGGGGAAGCAGCTCGCGGATCTGCATACCGGCTCGCAGGCGCATGCGGGGCGCGGAGCGCTGGTGCGGGTGAGGCACAAGCTGGGGCATGAAGTGGCGGTGATCGTGCGCGCGCTGATTCTGCGCGACGGGTTGGGCGATCGCATAGGGATGGCAGCCCTGTTTCATCCCGCGGAGAGTCTGGAGGCGCTGCCGCGCGGCGACGCCGGAGAAAACGCCGACCTTGCGGCCAATCAAGTGGACCTGGAGGACCGGTTGAGCTGCGAGTTTGAGGACTTCCTGCACGGCGGCCCGCCGCTGGGCGTGCTATGGATTGGCGTGGATCAGGCGCACGAGTTGCGCAAGACGCACGGCGCCGCGGCCTGCCACGCCATGCTCGAGAAGGTACAGCATGCGCTAGCCGTCGGTTTACGGCCTTCGGAGCGGATTGGGCGCTTGGGTGAAGACGAGTTCCTGGTGATCGCGCATGAGCGCACGCTGGAGGTGCTCGCGGGTCACGCGCAGACGCTGGCCGGGCTGGCGCGGACGGCCGACTTCCGCTGGTGGGGCGACCGGGTTTCACTCACTGTAAGCATTGGTGCGGGACAGGCCGATGCGAGCCGCGACGAGACGCTGGCCCAGCTTCTCGATCGAGCGCGGAAGGCGATGGTCACGAGCATGCGCGAAGGAGGAAACCGCGTCGTGTGCGCGGCAGGAGAAAAGAAATGTTTGCCATCATAGGGGTTTTGGTTGTATTCGGCGCGGTGATCGGCGGTTTTCTGATGGAGAAAGGGCACCTTGCGGTGCTGGTTCAGCCAGCCGAACTCATCATCATTGCCGGCGCCGCGTCAGGAACTGTGCTGGTGGCCAATCCGTTGCGCATTCTCAAAGCTATCGTTGCCGGAGTGCTGGGTACGCTCAAGAGCTCGCAGTTCACGAAAGAGCATTACCTGAGCACGCTCAAGATGATGTACGAGTTCCTGCAGAAGGTGCGCAAGGAGGGCCTGCTGGCTATCGAGGCGGACGTGGAGAAGCCGAAGGAGAGCGCGCTGTTCAAGAACTATCCGCAGTTTCTCGGCGACGGGCACGCGCTGCATTTTGTGTGCGACACCCTGCGCATGGCGATTACCGGCGGCGTGGAGCCCTTCGACATGGACCAGATGATGGAACTGGACATGGAGGTGCATCATCAGGCATCGATGCAGCCGGTGGATGCCCTGACCACCGTGGCCGATTCGCTGCCGGGGCTGGGCATTGTGGCTGCGGTGCTGGGTGTGGTGATCACGATGGGCGCGTTGGGCGGCCCTCCGGAGGAGATTGGAGCGCATGTGGCCGCGGCGCTGGTGGGCACGTTTCTCGGCATCCTTTTGTGCTATGGGGTAGTGGGGCCGCTGAGCGCGAACATGCGCAAGGCCGCGGATGAGCATAACGAGTATCTGCACGTGCTGCGCGTGCTGCTGCTGGCGTTTCTCAAAGGCAGCGCGCCGATGATCGCCATCGAGATGGGTCGACGGGCGATTCCCGCGCACGCGCGGCCCAGTTTCGAAGAGATGGAGAAGAGCTGCAAGAACCAGGGAGCCGGCGCTGAGGCGGCTGCGGCGTGAGAGCGAGTCAGCAAGTTAGCGAGTTAGCAAGTTAGCGAAGGCTGCGCATCGGCGAAGGTTGGCGCGCGGCATCACAGCGTGAAGAGAAACAATCGAACATGACAGCGAAGACCCAGCCGATCATCATCAGGAAGAAGCACGGCCATGGCGGGCACCACGGCGGCGCGTGGAAGGTGGCGTACGCCGACTTCGTCACCGCGATGATGGCACTGTTCATTGTGCTGTGGCTGATGAGCTCGAGCGACAAGGTGAAGAAGGCCGTGGCCGGCTACTTCAATGATCCGAAAGGGACGGCCAACTTGCTGGGCACGACGATGGCAGGAAACGGCGTCGAAGTGGTGCAGAACGACGACGCTCTGAAGCGGCTGAAACAGAAGCTCGAAGAGGAGATCAAGGCCAAGAAAGAGCTGCAGAAGTTGTCGAAGCAGATCGAGATCACGATCACTCCGGAAGGACTGCGGATCGAGCTGATCGAATCGAAGAACGGCACATTCTATGAGAGCGGCAGCGCGCAGCTCAGCGATAGCGGGCAGGAACTGCTGGCGCTGTTGGCCGGAGAGCTGAAGACCCTGCCGAACAATCTGCTGATCGAGGGGCACACCGACGCCGCGCAATACTCGACCAATGCGAACTACAGCAACTGGGAGCTCTCGGCCGATCGCGCCAACGCAGCGCGGCGGCTGATGCAGGCCGATGGCGTGCGCCCCAACCAGGTCACGCAGATTCGCGGTTACGCTGACCAGCTGCTGCGCGTGAAGGACAATCCGTATGATCCGTCGAACCGCAGGATTTCGATTCTGGTGAAGAACCTGACTGTGGGTGTGCCGCAGATTCCATCGGGAGCGCCGGTGGCTGCGGCCAGCAAGCCTGCTTCCACGGCAGCGCCGCCGCAGAATGCGATGCAACCGGCCGCGCTGACTTCGGCAAAAGCTCCGGCGAGCAAGACGGGGCTGGTGGGCAAACTGACGGCGATGCTGCCAAGTAGGAAGAAATAACAATCCTGATAGAAATCCCTGCGGTCAGGGATGCTTTTTGTGATTCGACGAAGAGACCGTATGGTCGCTTTTCTGGTGATTGCGGAGGGCCAGCTCCACGACGCGCAGCATGTCGGCTTCGGGTGCAGGTTTGCCGGTCCAGATTTCGAACTGGCGCGCACCCTGCTGCACGAACATTTCGAGGCCGCTGATGACGGTGAGGCCGCGTGAACGCGCCAGCTTGAGCAGTGCGGTATCGAGCGGGTTATAGACCATGTCGAAGACGACGTGGGCGTTCAGCTCGTTTTCAGCGATGGGCAAAGATTGAATGGCGCCGGTCATGCCGCAAGGCGTGGTGTTGATGATCGCGTCGAAGCGGTTTTTCACGAGCTGATCGCGCTTGACGGCCTTGGCTTTGGCTTTGCGGGCGAGAGCGACGGCGGTTTCGTGAGTGCGATTGGTGATGAAGACCTCCGCGCCCTGTTCGACCAGGCCGAAGACCGCGGCACGCGCGGCGCCGCCTGCGCCAACGACCAGGATGCGCGAGCCCCTGAGCCGCATGCGCCGCTCGAGCGGCCGCACCACGCCCGCTACATCGGTATTGAAGCCGACGATCTTGCCGTCGCTGCTGACGCGCAGCGTGTTGCAGGCGCCGATGCGCGAAGTGAGCGGGTCCATGTTGGCCAGATGCGGCAGGACATCCTGCTTGAGCGGCATGGTGACAGCGACGCCGCTGAGCGGCAGCTCGCGGGTGAGGGTGAGCAGGTCGTCGAGGGACTTGACCTTCAGCGGCAGCATGATCGCGTTGATGCTTTCGCGGCGAAAGGCAGTGTTGTGCATGAGCGGCGAAAGCGAGTGGCCGATGGGATTGCCGGCGACGCCGAAGATGCGCGTGGCCTGGTCGAGCTGCTCAACGCGGTAGAGGTCGACGAGCGTGCGCACGGTGGTCTGGCCGGGCGCGGTCTCCACGCCCTCGCCCGCCGAGGCGAAGGTAAACGCAGCGCCGGCGCGGGGACCCAGCAGGCGGCTGACGATGCCTTCTTCGCCCATGGCGATGCCAATGACATTGGAGTGCAGCGAGAGGTCCTCAATGAGCCGCAGCACGGCCAGATTGTCGGCCAGCGTGCGCGCGGTGGAAACGACTTTGACGAAGTCGGGCTCGAAGGCCTGGATGCGCTGCGCCGCCTGGGCCAGGCCTTTGGTGCGTGTGAAGTCGTGAAAGCTTACCAGCAGCGCGGCGCCCGCGGCGCGCACGGCGGCGCGGAACCTGGCGAGCTGGGGTTTGGTGGTCTGCTCGGCGGATTCGACTTCGAGGTCGACGATGTGGCAGCCGGCTTCGGCGGCGTGAAGCAGAATGTCCAGCTCGGAGGTGAGCGATCCGGCGAAGTGGCCGCCATTCTCTTTGCGGCGGCAGGTGGCGATGGCCATGATCTCGCGATTGTGCGCGAGGAAGTCCTTGAGCTGGGGCAGGGCGGCGGCGGGTTTGGGGAGCGGGTCCAGGCGGAACTCGAGAAACCGTGCGTCCTTGAGCGCGCCCTCGGCGCGGGAAAACAGTTCAGCCGGTGTACTGCCCTGCACAGCTACGCACAGCCTGGGCGCCCGCAGCCGCGGGGCCGCAGGCACAGGCGCGGGCATGGGAGCCACTGAACTGGGCGCAACGTGAGACATAGTTGTCAATTGACGCATCTTACATGCGGTTCGCTGGAGATGCAACTTACCGGCGGGGAGGTAGCCATAGGGCTTCGCACGAGCCGTTTTGCCGACCGCTTCGGCGGCAGGGGTGCCGGAAAGATGCCGGGAAAGGCGAGGCCAAGAGGCAGGATACAAAAGAGGGAGGGGGTGGGCTCTCCTCCGAGATCTACCCCCTGCTTTTCGGAGTTTTCGAAGATCCGGTTCGGCAGCGGATCATAGCCTTTGCGACGCCTCGGAAAGGCCGAAACTCGAGCTCCGCCCGGGTTTCCCTTCCTTTCCCGCTGTCACACCCGTTGTATGAGTTTCCTTGCCGCTTTTGAGTTTCGTTTCCGATTCTCTTGATGGCCGGTGGC
The DNA here is from genome assembly GCA_030039675.1 of Acidobacteriaceae bacterium. Taxonomy (GTDB): domain Bacteria; phylum Acidobacteriota; class Terriglobia; order Terriglobales; family Acidobacteriaceae; genus Telmatobacter. Next base: position 7,737 of record JASHVE010000086.1, read on the forward strand.
TACTCTTTCCTCCTGGAAGAATTCTCTTCCGTTACAAACCTTAGTCAGCATTTTCGGAATACATATAGACTCTTTGAGAGCAGTGAAAGGTGGCTTTTTCTTGATGAAAAAGCCACTTGAGTTCATGCTTTCGGTCTAAAGTAATTCCGAAAATGCTATGGAATCGCGGTCCGGGAGGCGAGTTGCCGGGCGGCGGCAATTTGGCTTATGGGTCGGAGATACTTCGCCTGCGACCAGAAGCGATTGCCGCATGGGCATAGCTTTCTGACTGGTGGGCCGAGGTTACCAACGGCGGGAAGGGTACGCAGGCCGTATGGTACAGTGGCGCCATGCACCGGAAGAGTTCGGCTTTTTTTGCCCTGCTGCTCGGGATGGCTTTGGGCGCCACGGCAGCAGCGGGGCAAGCTGCCCCAGATCCGCCCGCGGATGGTCAGAATGCACCCGGAGCCGGCACTGCTCCGCGCACGCCGGCCCCACCCCGCAGCCGCGCGAATCTGAGCTCTTCCTCAGCCGCAAGCCCGGCCAGCACAACGTCTCCCGGCGATTCCGATAGCGGCGCGGCCGACTACCAGCCGCCTCACATTACGATCGCCACGCCGGCTCCCGCTGCGGCGCCCTGGCCGTGGCAGGACCGCATCTCCTGGGCGGCGAACCTGGTGCTGGTGATTCTGGGGTACGCAGGGATTCTTCTCGCGGTTTCGACTCTCAAGAAGATCGAGCGGCAGACGCAGTATTCAGAGGCCGCCGCGCAGGCGGCTGCAGACAGCGCCCAGGCCGCGCTGCTGCACGCGCAGGCCCTGGAGCGTGCGGAGCGGCCGTGGATCCTGGTAACCATCGAGCCGTCGCACCGCGTGGAGAACCGTTTCATGGTGATGGCGACGAATCGCGGACGGCGCCCGGCACGGGTTCTTACCGCGGTGGACAAGATCACCATCCAGGCCGATCAGGCGTCGCTGCCGGAAGAGCCGCAGTACGACGACGCGGAGCCGAACGCCTCGCTGGCCGGCTTGATTCTGCTGCCCGGCGAGTCGACGGGCATCAAGGCATTCGGGCGCGACGATGTGGCAGCCCTGTGCGAGACCGAAGAGCAGGTGCAGCGGATCGAAAAATGGGAGGAATTGATCCTGCTCTACGGCAAGGTGGCCTACGAGGACCTGGTGGCTACGGGCGATGCGCCGACACGGGAGACTGCGTGGTGCTGCTGGTACATCCACGGACGGCAGAACAGCGGGATGGTCACGGCGGGGTCGGCGGCTTATAACCGGCACACGTAGTAGAGAACCGTGCTCTCCCACCTTAGCCAATTCGCAAAAAGCGCGAATCGCCGAAGGTGGGGCACCCGGCACCCGGATTTGTAGAGCGCCGATTACGCTGTGGCGGTTTCGCGCAGGGCCTGCTCGACGAAGGACGGATCGGTCTCGGCGAGCCGGATGAGGCGGTGCAGATAGGCGCGTGAGATGCAGAGGCTGCGGGCGGCGAGCGTCTTGTTGCCGTTGTTCTCGCGTACCGCGGCCACGGCCAGCTTGATCTTGTAATCGCGGAGCTGGCGCTCGAAGGAGCCGGCCGGCTGGTAGTCGCCGATATCGACCACGCCGTCGAAGCTGGCGACATCGTCTTCCTGGAGCTGCAGGCTCAGGTCTTCGGCGCGAACGGAGCGGCCGGGGGCCACGATGATGGCCCGCTGCATCACGTTCTCGAGCTCGCGGACGTTGCCGGGCCACGGATAGCCCTGCAGCATCTCGAGGGCTTCGGTGTCGATGGAGTCCATCGGCTTCTGAAAGATCTTGGCGTAGTGGCGCAGGAAGTGGCCGGCGATGAGCGGAATGTCTTCCGGGCGGTCCTGCAGCGGCGGCGCTTCGATGCGCATCACGTTGATGCGGTAAAAGAGGTCCTGGCGGAATTTGCCTTCGGCCACCAGCTTGGACAGGTCCTGGTGCGTGGCGAAGATGAGCCGTGCGCGCAGCGGGATGAGTTTGTTGGAACCGAGCCGGCTGAACTCCATCTGCTGCAGAACGCGCAGCAGCTTGACCTGCGTGTAGAGGCTGAGGTCGCCGATCTCGTCGAGGAAGAGCGTGCCGTCGCCGGCCTGCTCGAAGTAACCTTCGCGCGCGCCGACGGTGCCGGTGAAGGCGCCCTTCTCGTGGCCGAAGAGTTCGGCTTCGATCAGCGTTTCCGGAATCGCTCCGCAGGAGACCGCGACGAAGGGTTTGCTGGAGCGCGCCCCGAGATTGTGAATGGCGCGGGCGATCAGCTCCTTGCCGGTGCCGCTTTCGCCGGTGACCAGCACCGATGCGTTGAGATTGGTTACGCTGCGCACGAGCTGGAACACGCGCTGCATGCTGGGGCTCGACCCGAGGATCTGGTCGCAATTGCCGGATTCATCAAGCGGCTTCTGCACGGTGTTGAGCTGCTGCTTGAGCGAGGAGTTCTCGTAGGCTCGGCTGAGCATGGTTTTGAGGTCGCGCACGGAGGGTGGGCGGCGGCAGTAGCCGAAGGCGCCGGTGCGGACCAGCTCAAAGGCGGTGGAACGGAGGCCGTCATCGGCCATCAGGATGGCGGGAACTTGCGATGCAATCAACAGCCGCGAGCGTTCAATGCGCTCGCGGAGCGAGTCGCGATGCGAAGAAAGATCCAGAATCATCACATCGCATCCGCCGTTGGAGACGAGCATGTCCATCCCGTCGCCGTCCGACTCGAGAAGCACCTGAAAATCTTTTCCAAGAGCAGAAGAGAGCAGGGGCTGCAAAGTACGGTCTTCCGAGTAGAGTCCGATCCTGATCATGGGGCGCGAGCTTCCTCCTGCTGGATTCCGCGATGGTGGTTCTGATACCGGGGCGATGTACTCCTATCTTGCTTAATCGACTCAAAATTGCCAATCCCTGAATAGTGCTAAATAACATGCCCTTGGTAACCACCTGGTCACCAGCGCCGAAACTGAGGCGAGAGACGCTGCCGCGCGCGTCGAAGATGGTCAGATAAGGTATTTATATTCAAATGCTTGCCGCAGGCTTTGCCGATACACCGGGGCGGAAAGCCGCTAAATTGGGCCAAATTGTGGCTAACTCTATGTAATCGTCTCTATTTAATGCTGTTATGGGTGGAGTGGCATGAGAATCACAGACCATGGCCAAGTGCGCATGGCGGAGAAAATTCCCACAGCACTCCCCGGAAAGTAACACTTTCGTGTTATGCGAGCTGCGGTACCGGGTTATTACTTCGGTGTGACTTTGCTCCCACCGTCGGGCCGGCTAGTGAAAAACGGCACGAGAATTGCCAAATATGTTTGCGGGAACCGGAAAAACCCGGGCGCGAGAGGGCTTCCGGCGTCCTGCAAATTCCCGCTACTGCATGGGGCGAGGGGCGAAAAAGGAACCGCGAGACGTATCCAACAGGTCATCGGGCGATGCACCGAAATGGGTATTGGCAATTTCTATAAATCGTTTATTTAACTTATGTTGAGAACTACCGATAGAGGGGTATAAAGCCAGAAAAGCGGGAGTGCCGAAACAGACTGCTGCTCGATGGCGGCGAAGTGAACTATGCGTCTCGAAGGGCTCGTTAAGCCGTGTATACGGCGCGTTCCACCACCTCAGAGCCCGCGTAAACAGCCGTGTACACTTCGTGGTCCTTGTGCCGGTAAGACTTTGATTTCAATGCCTTTCGGTCTGTCTGTGGTTTGGTGGGCCAATTGCTTGAATGTGGCTACCACCCAGTACGGAGGCAGTAAAAGGAGCATGGGGATGCACTCGTTTGCCTGGTGGCCGACGCTGATCGTGGTAGCGGTGGCGACCTTCACGGATCTCCGATCCCGGCGCATCCCGAACTGGCTGGTGTTTCCTTTCCTGCTGGCGGGGATTGCGGTGAGCGGCTGGTTGAGAGGGTGGCATGGGATGGGGCAGAGTCTGGAAGGTTTAGGGTTGGGCGCCCTGCTGTTCGGGATTCTGTTTGTGCTGGGCGGCATGGGCGCGGGCGATGTGAAGCTTTGTGCCGCAATCGGGGCGTGGATTGGACCGGGACAGATGCTGATCGCGCTGGTGTTGACGGGCCTGGCGGGGGGCGTGATGGTGATCGGCTGGGCGCTTTATGCGGGATTCTTTCGGAACCTGTTTCAAGGGGCCGGGGATCTGGTGTTCGGTTGGAATAGCGGTGAAAGGGCGCAACTGAGCGATCCGAAACGGCGCAAGATGCCGTACGCGCCGGCGATCGCCATAGGCACGCTGATCTCGTTTTTTGCTAGGTGAGGAAATAGATATGGACAGCTTGCATTCGAATGATCGGGGTTCAAGCGACAAGCAGTACGGGACGAGGAGCGAGCGTGCCGTGACTGCGGATTCTTCCCCTTACTTCAGTTCGCAGTACCCGGAGTCAATCGGCGGTGCGGCGTTGTCGATTGCGCTGATTGGCTCCGATGACGAGCGCCGCTCGGCGATGCGGGCGACGGCCGGAGCTGCGGGCAACGATGTGCGTGAGTTCTCTTCCTATCCAGCCACTCTGGACGATGTGCCGAAGATGCTGGAATCCCACTATGACATCGTGATCATGGACCTGGACGCGGACCCCGAATACGCGCTGGAGCTGGTGGAGAGCATCTGTGCGCACGGCGGCGTGACGGTGATGGTGTATTCGGAAAAAAACGATCCGGATCTGCTGGTGCGGTGCATGCGCGCCGGCGCACGCGAGTTCCTGACCATGCCGCTGGATACAAACCTGGTGGCTGAGGCGCTGGTGCGAGCCGCGGCGCGGAGGCCGGTGACCAGGACGGGCAAGAAGACCGCGGGGCGGCTGCTGACGTTTATCGGCGCCAAGGGCGGCGCGGGCGTGACGACGATCGCTACCAATTTCGCGGTCGCACTGGCGCAGGACCCGAACCAGAAGACGCTGCTCATCGATCTCGATCTGCCGCTGGGCGATGCCGCGTTAAACCTGGGAATCGCGGCCGAATATTCGACGATCAATGCGCTGCAGTCGACGAACCGGCTGGACGCGAGCTTTCTTTCGCAGTTGCTGGTCAAGCACAGTTCCGGCGTTTCCGTGCTGGCGGCGCCGGGCAAGTTCATTCCGTATGAAGCCTCTGAGGACGCCATCGAGCGCCTGTTCGAGGTGGCGCGGCGGGATTTCGATAACGTGGTGGTCGACTGGGGATCGCGGGTGGATTTCTCCGGGACCAGCGTGCTGAAGCAGTCAACGTCGATTTATCTGATCACGCAGGCGGGCATTCCCGAACTACGCAACTCGAATCGTCTGATCTCGCAGTTTTTCGCCGGAGCAGGCTCGCAGCTGGAGATTGTGATCAACCGGTTTGAGCCGCGCGTGCTGGGCGTTGGAGAAGAGCACATTACCAAGGCGCTGACGCGGCCGGCGCAGTGGAAGATCCCGAACGATTACCCGTCGGTGCGCAAGATGCAGATCAATGCCACACCGCTGGCGCTGGCGGATTCGCCGATTTCGCGGTTGATCAAGCAGATGGCGCGCTCGGCGACCGGGCAGGTGGAGACGCCGACGAAGAAGAAGGGTTTCAGCCTCTTTGGGTGAGAGCACAGCGATGGGAGCGATAGCGGCTTCATTCACGATTTTTTGATGGCAGGGACGGTACGACGTGGAATTACTGAATCTGGAAAAGTACAAAGCCGAGATACACAGGACGCTGATCTCGAAGCTCGACCTCGAAAAGCTGTCGCGCGTTAATTCCAGCCAGGCGCGGCAGGCTGTGTCGAGCATCGTGAAGGAGATCATCGCCGATCAGCGCGTGCCGCTGAACTACGACGAGCAGGAAAAGATCCAGGCTGACCTGCTCGACGAGGTCTTCGGACTTGGGCCACTGGAGCCGCTGCTGCGCGATCCGAAGATCTCCGACATTCTGGTTAACGACAAAGACCATGTCTTCGTGGAAAAAGGCGGACTGCTGCAGAAGGTGAACACCTCTTTCCGCGACGACCGCCATCTGCTGCAGATCATCGACCGCATCGTGTCGCGCGTGGGCCGCCGCGTAGACGAGTCCTCGCCGATGGTGGACGCGCGCCTGCCTGACGGATCGCGCGTGAACGCGATCATTCCGCCGCTGGCGCTGGACGGGCCTTCGCTCTCGATCCGCCGCTTTGGCACCGGACCGCTGGCGGCCAATCAGCTGGTGCAGTTGAAGAGCATTTCGCCGGAGATGATGGAAGTGCTGTCGGCGGCCGTGAAAGCGCGCATCAGCATCGTGATTGCAGGCGGCACCGGCGCCGGCAAAACGACCTTCCTGAATATTCTGTCGCAATACATTCCCAACAACGAGCGGCTGGTGACCATTGAGGACGCGGCCGAACTGAGGCTGGCGCAGGAAAACATCGTGCGCCTGGAGACGCGGCCGCCGAATATTGAAGGCCAGGGCGCGATCCGGCAGCGGCAACTGCTCATCAACTGCCTGCGTATGCGGCCTGACCGCATCATCATGGGCGAGGTCCGCGGCGAAGAAGCGTTCGACATGCTGCAGGCGATGAACACGGGCCACGAAGGCTCGATGACCACGATTCACGCCAACACGCCGCGCGACGCCATTGCGCGTCTTGAATCGATGGTGGCGATGGGCAACATGAACCTGCCGGAGAAATCGGTGCGGCAGCAGATCGCTTCGGCTATCACGATCGTGGTGCAGGCTACGCGTTTGAGCGACGGCACCCGTAAGGTCACCAGCGTGGCGGAGATCACGGGCATGGAAGAGAACGTGATCAGCATGCAGGAAATCTTCACGTTCCAGAAGAAAGGTATCGGTCCGGACGGGAGAGTGATCGGAGTGTTTTCGCCGACACGCATCCGCCCCAAGTTTTTAGAGCGGCTGCGGGTTTCGGGAATCGTGCTGCCGCCAGCGATCTTCGAACGGGAGACGCTGGTTAACTAGCGGAGAGGAGGCAGACATGCAGGCCATGCCACTGGTTGTCGTTCTGGTCTTTATCGGCGTGTTCACGATCATTGCGGTGCCCGTCATCGCGATCGGATCGACCCGGAAGACCAAGCAGGTTCTGGCGACGCTAGACTCTGCGCTGGCGACCGAAAGCCCCGCGACGCGGGAACAGATCGTCAATATCCGGAAGGATTCAACACTCAGCAGCATTCCGTGGCTCAACTCGAAGCTGCTGCAATTTCAACTGGCGCCGTATCTGCAGGGACTGCTGAAGCAGGCGAATGTGAAGTGGAGCGCGGGCCGATTGCTCGCAGTATCGGGCGCCTGTTTCGGAATTCCAATGCTCATCATCTACAACCAGTTCGGAACGATGCTGGGAGGGCTGGGCGCCGGACTTGCGTTAGCCGCCGCGCCGTTCGGCTGGATCTTTTACATGCGCAACCGGCGCTTCGATCAGTTTCAGCAGGGACTGCCCGAAGCTCTGGACCTGATGGTGAGCGCACTGCGCGCGGGACACAGCCTGATCGCCGCGATGGGACTGGTGGCGCGGGAGTGCGCTGATCCGGTCGGTATCGAATTCCGGGCGTGCTTCGACGAGCAGAACTACGGACTCGAACTGAAGGCGGCCCTCGATAATATGCTGCATCGCATGCCTCTCCAGGACCTGAAGATTACGGCCACGGCGATCATGATCCAGAAGGAGAGCGGCGGCAATCTTGCCGAGGTGCTGGACAAGACGGCCCACGTGATCCGGGAGCGGTTCCGGCTCAAGCGGGAAGTGCAGGTGCATACGGCGCAGGGCCGGCTCACGGGATGGATCCTGAGCCTGTTGCCGGTGGCGCTGGGCGCGGCGCTGTATTTCGTGAATCCGAGCATGATGAGCGTTCTCTGGCATCGGGACATCGGCATCAAGCTGATCTGGGCGGCGATTGGCATGACGATCCTGGGCGGACTCGTGATTCGCCACATCGTCAATCTGGATATGTAGAGGCGAACCATGACGATTACAATTCTGACTTTCGCGGTGATCTTCCTGCTGTTTGCAAGCGGCGGGCTGTTGCTGTTCTATCGTGAGGCCATGCTGAAGCGGATCTCGGAAGCGATCGATCCGCAGAACAAGCCGAAGCCGCGCTCGCTGCTGGATACCATCCAGCAGACCGGATCGTCGCTGGGCGGCGTGGTGGAGCACTTCGAGCACGTTTTGCCGAAGAGCCAGGCTGAGGTCTCGGTGATCTCGCAGCGCCTGATCCGCGCCGGCAACCGGAACGAGTCGGCGGTGAAAGTCTTCTACGGCATGAAGGTTCTGCTGCCTCTGCTGCTTTGCATTCTGGCACTGGTGACGGGACTCGCGCATGTGATGAGCTCGTTCTTCGTCTATGCGACGGCACTGGGCTTGGGATTCCTGGCGCCTGATTTCTGGTTGGGAAGGCAGATCAAGAAGCGTCAAAAGGCAATCGAGAAAGGCCTTCCCGATGTGCTCGACCTGCTGGTGATCTGCATTGAGGCTGGATTGAGTCTGGACCAGGCGACGGCGCGCACGGCCGACGAGCTGCGCACCGCCCAGCCGGAGTTGAGCGACGAGCTCAACGTCGTGGTGCTGGAGCAGCGCGCGGGCAGGCCGCGCGCCGATGCATGGCGCCATCTGGCCGAACGGACGGGCGTGGAGAGTTTGCGCAACATGGTTTCGATGCTGGTGCAGTCGGAACAACTCGGCACCAGCATCGCCAAGACGCTGCGTGTGCATGCCGACACGCTTAGAACGCAGCGTGTGCAGGCGATCGAAGAGATGGCCGCGAAGACCTCGGTCAAGCTGGTTTTCCCCCTGGTATTTTTTATTTTTCCTGCGCTGTTTCTGGTCGTACTCGGTCCGGCAGTGCTTATCATGATCGACTCTTTCAAATCGCTTACAGGGCAATAAGGGAAGGAGGAAACGCATGGATAGTACGACGATCGTCCGGGTTGTTGCGGGCGTGCTGTTTGTCATCGTGCTGGTGCTGTTGATTCAGCGCCGCCGCACCCGGGTGAAATAGCCGGACGGTTTGGGGGATTGTGCGGCCCATGCAACAAGGAACACCTCCCGCCGTGTGACCGGGGACGGGAAGTTTTCGAGCGTTGGCCTGGTAATGGCTGATTGCAAAGTTAATGAGAGGAGAAAGGCTCTATGGAGACAACCACACTAATCCGGCTTATAGCCGGTGTGTTGTTTGTAGTCGTTTTGGGTCTCTTGGTTCAACGCCGCCGCACGCGGGTGAAGTAGCGCGGAACTCGGTGGAACCAGCGACGCCTTGCATTTGTGCAGGCGCCGCTGCCAGTTAGAGAAGTCCCGCCGACCGGGGCAAGCCGTGCTGAAAGATCCCGCCCCGGCAGGCCGATTCGGCGGCGGGAGAGGTGTTGTGTCCTCTTCTGCTTCTCTGGATGGCAGAGCTGTCCAAGAAGGGATTTGTTTACATGCACGGGACGCAAGAGGCAAAACGGATTTTCGGCAGAACGGGGAGTGATGCGGTGGTCGACGTGCCGCTTCCCAGGGGGACTATGGAATCACGGACACATTGCGCCTACAACCAGACCCGGGAGTGTTTTCTGGGGCTGGAAGTTACGGCCGCCGATCTGTCGTATGCAGGAATCGTGGAGCTGATGTCCACGATGACATTGAGATCGGGCGAGGGCTTGTGGATCGTGCCGTTCCGCGGTATCCCCACCGCCGGCCTTCCGGCGCCCCTGGATCTCATTTATCTCGACGAGGATTGCCGCATCATCGATCTGGTGGAGTCGTTCCCGACGTTCCGCATCAGCTCTTCGAGCCCGCGCGCAACCAGCGTGCTGGCCCTGCCGGTGCACTCGATTTATTCGTCGCAGAGCCAGGCCGGCGATCAGCTGGTGCTGTGCATGGCCGAGGAGATGGAACAGCGGCTGGAGCGGATTGCGAATCTGCGCGGCGAGACGACGACGGTACAGAGCGCGGTGCTGCTCAGAGAAAAGCCGCTGTGGAGCGGAGGCCCCGGCCTGTTGGAGCTGGAGAACCACTCCCAGCAGGAATTCCTGTTATCGAGGGGCACGCATGAGATGTCGCTGGCGCGGCCGGGCGAGAACACGTCGAAGCCGCCGCGGCGGTGGCTGGAGCGGTGGTGGTCTCCTGATCCGCGCAAAGCTCCCCGCGATCTGCTGCCTGGCCTCGCGGCCTATTACTGGAATGGCGCCGCGCCGGAGCCGCACGGCATTCGCGACATCAGTTCGTCGGGATTGTATGTGGTGACCGAAGAGCGATGGTATCCCGGGACGCTGGTCCTGATGACGCTGCAGAGAACCGATGTGGGCGAAGAGATCGAAGAACGGTCGATTGCAGTGCAATCGCGCGCGGTGCGCTGGGGCACCGACGGCGTAGGCCTGAAGTTTGTTTTGCCGGACGCGCAGGACGTGAAGCGCGGCCACAATCTGCTCACGGATGGAGCGGATAGAAAGGCGCTGGAACGCTTTTTGCAGAGGTTGAAAAAAATGTAATGCACAACGGCGCGGGGCGCCGGAAAGTGCGAGCGGCGTCGCGAAAGCAAGGCGACCGCTCAGCAAGCCGGGAGGAAGAATGATGAAGAAACTGGTCAACCGCACGATGCGGACGCTTTTTGGAGTGCAGGGCCGGAGGAAAGCCGGCGCTGCTGTGAACCCGCATCAGGAAGGTGGCTGCATTCTGGCCCGTTGGCGCCGCGAAGAGCACGGCAATGCTGTGGTCGAGTTCGCGCTGACGCTTCCGATCCTGATGGGTTTGTTGATGGCCATCTTTGAGTTCGGCATTGCGTTCAACAACCAGCTCCAGCTGACACAGGCCGTTGGAGCCGGGGCGCAATATCTGCAACTGATCCGACAAACAACTACAGATCCGTGCAAAGACACGCTGACGACCATCGAGAATTCTGCTCCGACGCTCAAGCCCTCGAGCATCACACTCACGCTAACGATGAGTGGAGACAGTCCCGTGACGGCGAGCACCTGCTCGGGAGATCAGTCGGAGCTGGGACAAGGGGATCCTGTGACGGTGTATGCAAGCTACCCGTGCAACATCACCATTTTCGGCATGAATCTTGGCTCGCTTTCTACCCGGACTTTCAACTGCAATCTGACGGCACAAGTTACAGAGTATGAGTACTAAATTCAATCATTTCGAGGACAATTCCATGAAGAAGACTATCGGGTTATTTGTCCATAAGGCCCTCAATGACCAAGGCGGACAGATCCTGCCATGGATCGCAGTCGTATTGGTCGGAATTATGGGCGCGGCAGGGCTTTCGATCGATGTCGGTCGCGCCTATGTCGCTCACAGCCAGCTGCAGAATTACGCGAACGCCGCGGCGCTGGCAGCAGCGGGAGAGGTGTATAACACTTCTTCCACGAATAACGCAAGCACGGTCGCAACCAGCTACAGCGCCGCGAGTGGCGACGAAAATGTAAACGCCAGTCTGGGAACTGTAACCACCACGGTGACCACGGTATGTCTCAACGCCCTCATGCCGTTGGGATCGACGTGCGGCAGCGGCTCGCCGGCCAATGCTGTCAAAGTGAAGCAGACGGCCACTGTGCCGACTACCTTCATGAAGCTTTTCGGCTTCAACTCTCTCTCTGTCTCGTCCATGGCAACTGCATCCATGCAGGGCATGTCGAAGCCATGGAACGTGGCCATCATTCTGGACGCAACTTCGTCGATGAGCGATGCACCGCCGTCGGGCAGCTGCACCGGGTACAGCACGGAGTTCTCGTGCGCACTTGGCGGCGTTCAGGCCCTCCTAGAGGCAGTACAGCCTTGCGCCGGCGGGACGGGTTGCACCAGCGCCAACACACAGTTCCGCGTGGCCCTGTTCTCGTTCCCGAATGTCAGCACGGGCACGGTTGCCGACGAATGGAACTGCAGCGGCACGCCGACCAACGAGCACTACACGTTGCCGATTACGAACGGATACAGCAGCGAGACAACCACCTTGACGTCGTACACTCCCCTCACTTACAGCGGCGTCGATGCAACCTATGAAGATACACCGGTAAACACCAGCGACGGCGATGTCAACGGATTTGTATCCGATTACTGGTCCGCCACTCAAACAAACAACCTGAATACGAGCTCTTCCATCGTGAAGGCTGTCACAGGTTGCATGAAGAATCCCGGCGGCGAGAGCACGTATTATGGCGGCGTGATCTACGCAGCACAGGCCGCGCTGGCCGCTGAACAGAAAGCCAATGGCGGGAACAACGCGCTGATCATCCTGAGCGACGGTCAGGCGAATGCGGACAACAGCAAGTTCCCATCGTCAGGTTCTTCGGCTAGCCCATCGGCCGATGGGTTCACGGTTACGACAAACTCGACCAGCAACACTACGACTAATTTAACGGGAACCAGCGGCTCTTTCGGCTACTATCCTGACTTCCATGATGAGTGCCAGCAGGCGATCATGGCAGCCCAGGCTGCGCAGACGGCGGGTACGACGGTGTTCTCGGTTGCCTTCGGCTCCGAAGACGACGGTTGCGCCGTTTCAGGAAGCGGAGTAACGGTGACCGATACAACGCTGATTGCAACTGCGACATCGGGCAATAGTGCGCTTTCGCTCTCGACGCTGACGCCGTGCATCACGATGAAGAACATGGCGTCTCCAACGACGGCGAACGGAACTTCGTACTTCTACGCAGATTCTTCCAGCGCCAGCAGCGGCTGCACTGATACGGCCCATACGGTGTCACAAATCAATCAGATCTTCTGGGCGATTTCGTCGTATTTCACAACTCCACGACTGGTGCCGAATAGCGCCACATAGACGTGGACGACCCAAGAACAACTGGCCCGGCGATTGGATCACCCACTCGCCGGGCTTTTTATGTGCTTCTATCACTTCCGGGAAGCAGCACCTTCACCCGTTAACGGTGCCGCGTTGCGGTAATGAATGCACCATGCCTTATCGAACGGACCCCATTACTGAAGGACCTTAGAGCATTTTCGGAATACATATAGACATTTTGAGAGCAGTGAAAGGTGGCTTTTTCTTGATGAAAAAGCCACTTGAGTTCATGCTTTCGATCTACAGTAATTCCGAAAATGCTTGTAGAGCGGTTCCACAGTTGATGTGCCCTTGCCGAAGCCGCGGAAGGTGGCATTTTCTTGAGGAAGATGCCACTTTGCAGCAGTGGCTTCAGGACATAGCAACTGTGGAACCGCTGTCGCGGTCAAACCGGGGCCGTGACACTGGAGCATAACCTGCACGCCGGGCCATACTCCAGCGTCACAGCGTTTGCTGAAACGCCCTACTCGAACTGTTCGGGAATGATGAGGAGCACTTCGACTTTGGCGATCTGGCCGTTTTCCGAGGCAGGGCGGAACTTCCAGCGCTCAAGGGAATCGAGAACGAACTGGGCTTCAGGAAACTGCTGCGGAAAGATGATGCTGAGGGTCTCGAATCTTCCCGCGTTGTTGACGAAGCCGTGAATCATGAGGGCGTCGGAATCGATGGAGCCGGGCGTGAGATTGGGGCGCACGATGCTGTAGGGCCACGGAGCGTCAAGGTGCGCAACGGAGCCGGCTTGTGCAGCGTCGGCCATGCGCGGCAGCGAGTACTGGAGGATCCAGCTCTTTTCGAGGCCGACGTGCAGGTAGACCGTATAGGCCATCCTGCCCTGCCATACGTTGGTGATCTCCGGGTATTCGTCTTCGAGCGAAGATCCCACGATGACCGCGCCAAACCGTCCAGTGATGGGCTCGGAGATGACGGTAGCAGAATACTGATCGCCTCCGGCCGGCGCACCTGCCGGCGCCGCCTGTCCTTCGCCGGCATGGGCGCCCGCGGATTTACCGGTCCCGGCGCCGCTGCCTGCGGATTTGGTTTCGGTATCGCCATGGCCTTGTGAAGCTGCGGTCTTGGCCGGCCCGGTTGTAGCTCCCGACGCGTTGGCGGCGGCGACTTCATTTACCGGCGGGAGAGTGACAGTTCCGTTCGTCATCTTGACGTCAGAGAGCGACATCACCGCGGCAGGGGTGGGCGGGGCAGTGGACTGCGAGACGGTTGCTGGAGGAGTCGGCGGCTGCGGCGGCCCGTGCACCACGAGAGGCGTGGTGGTGGAAGGAGCCAGCAATTGTTTGAGCGACGGTTGCGTGGCTGACGAAATGGCGACGTCGTTCAGATTCGGTTCCTGGTTGGGCATTGTGAGTTTGGGTATGACCGGGGTGGTCGCGGGTTTTTGCGGCACAGGCGCGACAATCTTTACCACCGGAGTCTTGGCAGGGGTCCAGAGGATGACCTGCGGCAGGGGAGCGGATTTCATGAGCACCAGATTGGTGTGCAGGTCAGGCTGCAGCAGCGTCTGGGGAGCGATCTTGGCTTTCTCAAACCGAGGCGTCGCAAGCGCCTGCGCGGATTCTCTTCCGCCGGGCGTGGCAGGGTGAGGCGTATGGCTCGGGCCAGGATGAGGCATGGCTTGCGCCACGGCGCGGCGCCCGTCGAGATCGGGCATCTTCAGATCGAGACGGCGAAGCGAGTAGCGGTCCAATGGAGCGTGCGTGATGACCGGCGGCGTGTAGAGGACGCCGAAGCAGACCATGCTGATGACGCCGACGTGAATCAGCGCCGAAACCGCCATTGTAATGGGTGTGCGGCGCGAATCCGAGTGCTGGGTGAAGAGTGTGACCGTGCGGGGGGACGTCATGAACGAGTCTATTTCCTCCGTTGCCGCGCCTGGCTTCGCATTGAGGAACTTACCGATTCGAGCGGTTCCACAGTTGATGTGCCCTTGCCGAAGCCGCGGAAGGTGGCATTTTCTTGAGGAAAATGCCACTTTGCAGCAGTGGCTTCGGGATATAGCAACTGTGAAACCGGTGTAAACTTCCTGGCCCGTGTCACCACAGCAAAAAAGGGAAATCGTTCAGCCGCGTTTCCGGATTCCAGACTTCCCAGAAACAAATTGCTCTCGATCGTCTTTACCCGCGGCCGAGATTCTGACACGATTGACCGAGAGCCGACGTGATGTTCTGGAATGCGGTTACTTCGGAGTTTACAGTCAACCCGATTGTACTTTGTCTGCCGAATCCGTGTTACCAGTTATGCCGGTGTGTTGATTGCAGTATGCCATTGTGGGAACAACTTTTGGTAGTTTCCACATCGCCTGTTGGAGTCATTGGTCGTAGCACTTTAGATACCTCGGAAACTCGAAAAAAAGCGATTCTTGTGATTTTGGAGAAGCACTAACGGATATACTAAAGTCACACGACCCCTAACAAGGCTCAATGCCGACGCGTTCCCCCGGCACTAAGCGTGGATGGCAAGGCCGTTCGACTGGGCACTCCGATCCGAATGGGGCACAGAAAGGTGGAGTTGCCGGCACCACGGCCAACTCAGAGCACGTTGAGAGATGAACCGAAGACTGCTTACGATCCTTCTCGTCGCATTCGTGATAGCCAGTGTTTGCACCTTTCTGGTCTATCGAATTCTTGGCCATATGGTCGTGGCGTCCAAGCCGGTTTCCACTACGCGAGTGGTGGCGGCGGCGACCGATATCAAATTGGGAACCGTGCTAACCCCATCGGACCTAACCACCACTGAGATAGCCGGAGCTACGCCGAAGGGCGCCATCCTGAAACCGGAGCAGGCGCTCAATCGCGGCGTGATCGCGGACATCTACCAGGGTGAGCCGATCCTGGAGAGCCGCCTGGCTCCCGCCGGCTCGGGCGGCGGCCTGGCGGCTACGATTCCCGACGGCATGCGAGCCGCCGCTGTCCGGGTGGACGAAGTGGTGGGCCTGGCTGGATTCGTGACCCCGGGCATGCGCGTGGACGTTCTGGCTTCCGGTATTCCGCCGAATGCTCCGCCGACGCAGGGCACGATCACGAAGACAGTGTTGCAGAATATCCAGGTGCTCTCGGCGGGAACCGATATTCAAAAAGATGCGGCAGGCAAGCCGCAGCAGGTGCAGGTGGTCAACCTGCTGGTGACACCGGAGCAGGCCGAGACGCTGAGTCTGGCCAGCCAGTTGAAGATTCAGCTGGTGCTGCGTAATCCGCTGGACACGAAGATTGCAGCGGTTCCCAACACGGCGATGAGCTCGCTGTTCACCGATCAAAACCCAACACCGCAGCCGCAACGGAGAGTTGTGGCAAGGGCCGCTCCCAAGCCGGCGCCCCCGCAATATTCGATCCAGGTGATTAATGGATCGAGTACCACCGAAGAAAAATTCAGCTCGCCGGAGGGACAGCATTGAGAGCGAAGACCTCAATAGCGATCACGTGGTTTTGCGCAGTGTCGTTCGCCGTTTGCGCCGGGCACAGCATGCAGGCTCAAACGTCTCCAGCAGCCGGCGCTGCATCCCAGGATTCGACTAACGATTTGTCGGTGACAGTGGGCAAGACGGTGCTGGTGGATTGCGCCCAGCCGATCTCACGCGTGGCGATCGGGCTCGGCGAGGTTGCGCAGGCCAGTGCAGTGAGCCCCACCGAGATCATGGTGAATGGCAAAACCCCCGGAGAGACAAGCCTGATCATCTGGGATATTCACGGCGGACGGCAGTTCTTTAACGTGACCGTGCGGCCGATGGCAACGCTTTCGAGCGACAACCTGGATGCGGTGCGGCGGGAGCTGAGAACCGAGCTGCCGGGCCAGACAATCAAGGTGAGCTACGACAATAACAACATCTTTCTCCGCGGTGATGTGAAGGACCTCGTAAGCTCTGACCGGGCGGTGAAGATTGCTTCGACCGCGGGCAAGGTGGTGAACCTGCTGAATGTGGATGTGCCGGCGTCGGACCCGCAGATCCTGCTCAAGGTGCGTTTCTGCAGCGTGGATCGCACGTTGGAAAAGCAGCTTGGCATCAATTTATTCAATCTGGGCGCAGGGAATTTCGTCGGCGGGTCGACGACCGGCCAATACAGCCCGCCGTTCCTTTCAGGGCCCTCGGGGTCGAGTTCCCAAGGTGTGGGAACCACCACCGGCAATGCGGCGCTCTCTAACGAGCTGAATCTTTTCGCCTTTTATCCGGGTCTTGGACTGGGTGCAACCATCGAGGCCATGGAGAGCAAGGGCCTGGTGGAGACTCTCGCAGAGCCCAATCTGCTGGCGACGAACGGCAAAGAGGCGAGCTTCCTGGCCGGCGGCGAGTATCCCTACCCTGTCGTGCAAGGCACGTCGGCGGGCGGATCGACTGCGGTGACGATCCAGTTCAAGGAGTATGGAATCCGGCTCAACTTTATTCCCACGATCACCCCGCGGGGTACGATCCGGCTGCAGGTGGCTCCAGAGGTGAGCGCGCTGGACTTTGCGCACGCCGTGACGATTTCGGGATTCGAAGTGCCGGCCATCACTTCGCGTAAGGTCAACACGGAAGTAGAGCTGAAAGACGGCCAAAGCTTCATCGTCGGCGGCCTGCTTGATAATGAGGAATCCGAGACATTCGAGAAGGTTCCTTTCCTGGGCGACATTCCGGTGCTGGGCAAGTTCTTCCAGTCGATGACGAGAACCAAGTCGAACACCGAGCTGATTGTGATCGTCACACCGGAGCTGGTGGCGCCGATCCCTGCCGGTCAAACGCTGCCGCAGTTGAAGTATCCGGTTGCGTTCCTGCCGCCCAACTCGAACATTCCCATGCATACACCGGACGGCAAGACGCCGGAGAACACGCCGGCTCCTGCGCCGACGAGCGTACCGGTCGAGACGTTGCTCGACAGCATGAAACCGGAGAAGCCTTTGATCATCGAAGGCAGCACCGGCGGCTTTGGGACAGCGGGGGCGCCGATCAATTCCGGCAGCACCACTTCCTATCCCGGCGGTGCAGGAACCGCGGCTGCGCCGCAATAGGTCCGCAACCTGCGCGTCACCGCGAGCAATCTGAGGCTGAAGGATGAACCTGTTCCAACGGATTGCTTGCGGGTGGCGGCGTTTTCTTACGCCGGGGCCCGCAAAGGTTCCGGAGAGCCCGCTCAAGGTAGTGAATACGACGCGCGGCACAGTGATGGCGACGCGTCTTGATGTGGCCAACAGCGGAAAAACGCGCAGAAAGGGCCTGCTGGGACGCGATCATCTCGCGTCCGGTGAAGGCTTGTGGATTATTCCCTGCGAATCTGTGCATACGTTCTTCATGCGATTCCCTATCGACCTGGTCTATCTTGACCGCGGAAACTGCGTCAGGAAGGTGAGGAGCAGCGTGGGTGCGTGGCGGATCTCGGGGTGCTTTGCGGCGCACTCAGTGCTGGAACTGCCTGCGGGTACGGTGCGCGCAACGGCGACGAAGCGCGGGGACGCGATCGAGATGACGCCTGCCGGTTCTGAACAGGCCGGTTAGAGCGGTCCCACAGTTGATATGCCCTTGCCGAAGCCGCGGAAGGTGGCATTTTCTTGAGGAAAATGCCACTTTGCAGCAGTGGCTTCGGGATATAGCAACTGTGAAACCGCTGTAGCGCCGGCCGGCTCCGGCTCGCCTTACACGGCTGCGATCAGGTCTTTCTTCCGGGAATGATTCATATATATCCATGCATAGAACAGGCTCAGGGCAAGCAGGCTGAGTGGAACCGGAAAGATGCGCACGGTTAGAGGCAAAGGCAGCCGGAGGATCACGTCGAGGAAGATCCACAAGATGTCTCCTGTCACGACGAGCGCTGTTGCGCTTACCAGGAGCGCGAGCCATCTGGTTATTGCGCCGCCTTCGGTCCAAAGCATGGCGCAGGCGGGAATCGCCAGCAGCAGGAGCTTGGTGTCCTGCTGACGGTGGTAAACAGGCAGCATGGACAGTGCGGCGATGGCTGCGAGGGCAAACCAGCGTTCTCGCCCCTGAGCACGGTTTCGCAACGCGACAATTATCAAAGGAAGGAATGCCGCGAAAACTGCGATGAAGCTGGCTGAATTGTAGAAATGCGGGTCGTCTTTAAATGAGCTGAGGACTACAGACAGGTTGACCATCATGCCCAAGCCATATCGGCCCGTGGAAGCGGGTCCGGGATCGCTGAGGCCGCCGCGTGCGGAAAGCGCCGCCGTGTTCGAGCGCCACTCCTGAATCCAATGCGGTGCCACATGCCATGTCCACAGGAGTGCAGGGGCGCTGATCAGCAGAGCCAACAGGAGAGTGCGGAGCGCATGCTTGCGGCAGGTTCCTCCTGACAACAAAAAATAGAGCCAGATCAATCCCGCATCTTGCGGCTTAAGCGCGAGGCTCGCGGCAAGGCAAATCGTACCAGCAGCGATCCAGCGTTCCTTCATAAAACACCAGACAGCAACGACACAGAGGCCCACGGCAATCCCTGCGGCATTGCTGAGCGCCACAAGGTCACCGCTGTTGACGAGGAAGAAGCCGAGCAGGAGGCCGGAGATCCTCGGCGCATGATTGGCTCCGATATCCCAAATCAGGAACGAAGCGAGAATGAGGCTGCCGATGGTGAGCGCCATCCATAGCACGTGTGCAGGACCCCATGACAGCGCGGCGAAGGGCGCGGTGATCATGAAGGCAGATGGCAGGTACAGGTACCGCGACACAATCTGAAGGACCTTTGGCGTGTCCAGCTGTCGATAAACGCCCTCCATCTGATAGAGGCGCAGTACCTCGCTTTGCTGGTATGGATCGTGATGCTGAAGAAGGCATCGCGCGGGGTAGTACAGGACTTTGAAGTCGACCATAGGAGTGGGCGAGGCTTTCTCCATGCCGATACCCAGCAGGAGAAATACGATGCACCCCATCAGGAGAAAATAGAATCCATCGCGGCGTTCCTTCGCTGTCCGGTTCACTGGTCGCTTCGCGTCCCCCAACTACAAGTCCAGAAATCAAGCAAACTGAGAAAGCTATGGCTGTCGAATTTCCTTCAGTAGTGAAGTGAATCTGTTGAATCTATCGCGTGCAGTGCTAGGAACGAGAAATATGCGCCGCCGAAACCGGCGCTTCGCCTCCGTGAGCTTGTACGAACTCCACCGGCGCGGAGACGGCGTGCGCAGCCGCAGAGGAGCGTGCAACGAGATACCACAAGAGCCACACCGGGGCCGTCCACAGATAATAAACGGAGTTAATGCGGACGCGAAGCGCCTGGAGCTCGATGATGGCGAGGACGCAGACCAGGACAACGAGCAGGGGACGTTTGCGTGTGGTGAAGGCGCCGTGCATCACAGCCGGGATCGCGATGCTCTGATCATACAAAAAGGAATAGGGTGCGGCGATGAGCGAAACGAGGATCAGCAGATCGCCGTTTTCGATCCAGCTCCATCCGTGGCGGCGGCGCCAGAAGAACCACACGGCCCACGCCGAGGCGACTGCGGCAGGCAAATATTGCAGCCAGACCGCGTTCCGATTGATGGAGAAACGCATCGCGTCGCTGAGGCAAGGAACGAACTCCTGCACGACAGACGTGGAACGCATGAGCGCCAGATAGGCCGAGAAAGCAGATGGGTCGATCCAGAGTGTGAGGGCGCAGCTCGCCGCCGTCGCAGCCACAGCGCCGGCGAGCACCTTATAGCTGCGCGAGAACAAGATCCAGGCCAGCAGCGCCGCGGCGAAAGGGAGAAACAGATGCGGCTTGAGCACGCAGAGCCAGAGAGACGCGCCAGCCGCGAAGGGGCGAGTGCAGTGGTAGTAGAGGAACAGAGTCAGCCCGAGCAGCGCGAAGAGGGACGTCTGGCCCATGGTGAGACACATGAGGGCGGGCACAAAGGACAGACCGAGCCAATGAATATAATTTGGAGGTGAGCCATGCAGCTTGCGGACCAGATGCACGGAAATCAACAGGCAAGCGAGCAAGATGAGAGACCATAGAAGGGCTGCGATCCGTACGCCGAAGAAGCCCAGAGGAAAAGCGAGGGGTAATCCCCACGGAGGATTGCGCATAAGGAGGACGCCGTTGCCCTTCAGCCCCACCGAATGTTCAATGCGTCTTATCGCGCCTGCATCATAGGGATCAGCGTGCTGGACCAGCTGGCGACCGGTCGCATAATATGCGACGAAGTCGCGCGAACCGGCCATTTTGCCTGCAAGAGGCACTGTGAAAAGGAACAGTGCCGTGATGCCGAGAACCACGCCGCTGAGCAGCGCAATCGATATATCTGCGAGATCGTAGCGAGGCTTGGCCGCGGGCGGATGCGTGGTGTCCGGCATGGACGATATTGTACCGATTGGCTGAAAAGCAGTGGATCGCACCGCGGCCACACTGCAATAACACACAGGTGGCATACACCTTTAGGTCATGTATACGGCTCGCTCGTGGGAGAAGAACCACTGTAAACACGCGTATACAGCAAGGGTAGGCAAAAGCTCGCCAGATGAGATTGTAAGTGCTTCTTTCTTAAGAGACATTGCTTCAGAGACCCTGAATGGCATGCCAGGTGCATAGTAGGGGGTGCCCCGGCTGAGGCTGGGAATCAACTACTTGGAGAGATCGAGATGAACAACCTTTTTCTGAAGATGTATGTTAAGGTCCAGGATTTCCTGAGCCGCGAGGAAGGCCAGGATCTGGTTGAGTACGCCCTGCTGATTACCCTGGTCGCACTGGCTGCCGTTTCCGGCATCAACAAGGTAGCCTCCGCAATCAACACCGTCTTCACCAACATTAGCAACACGCTTTCGTAAGCACTGGCAGAAGAACGTCAGGAACACGCACCCAGTACCTCAGCTCCTTCACGGGAGAGCGTCGTATCGGACCCCACCGCCCCGTCGCTCTCCCTGCAAGGTTGTTATTCAGTTATCGGGCGGGGAGGTCAATCCCAACAGGTTTTGAATTGGGAGTTTGAACGCATCCAGGCTCGAGTATTAGAACTGAAAGCGCACGCATAGGATAGAAGCCAGGCTGGATATGGAGAAGCTTGACATGCACGATCAGTTCTTAAAACTACAACTCAAGTTCTGGGAATTGATATACGACGAGAATGGCCAGGACTTAGTGGAATACGGTTTGATCGTGACAGCGATTGCGCTGGCGGCAATTGGCGGCATACAGCATTTTGCTTCAGCGGTCGCAACGCTCTTCAATAACATTGATAATTCCCTTTCGTAAATTCCCACGTCCCTCATTGACTTCCCAATTTATGCTTAGAGCGGTTCCACAGTTGATGTGCCCTTGCCGAAGCCGCGGAAGGTGGGATTTTCTTGCGGAAAATGCCACTTTGCAGCAGTGGTTTCGGGATATAGCAACTGTGAAACCGCTGTGGGCGAATACGGGTGGAATTCAGCATCCTCCGCGTTGCCAGTAGCGTAAACTTGCAATGTTCCTAAAAACGCACTGACATGCTGCCGCCTTCTCCATCTGAGAGCACCGGCTCGCTGCTGATTGTTGAATGCGGCTTAACGGCGATCGCCACAGCATGCTCGTTTGCATGGCCAACGCTCGGCGCCAGATGGTTTGCGCGGATCGAGCGGCCGTTTGGGCGGCTGGCGCAGCGGAAAAAGGTTTCTATTTTTGTGGTGGGTCTGAGCGTCCTGGTTCTGCGCCTGGCACTTCTCCCTCTTTACCCGATCCCGATTCCGTTTGTTACAGATGATTTCAGCTTCCTGCTGGCTGGCGAGACCTTCGCGCTGGGCCGGCTGACGAATCCCACGCCCGCGATGTGGACGCACTTTGAGAGCATCCACATCACAATGAAGCCGACCTACATGTCGATGTACTTCCCCGGGCAGGGGCTGATTCTGGCGGCGGGCCAGGTGTTGCTGGGCAATCCATGGTACGGGGTTCTGATCGTCAGCGCGCTGATGTGCGCCGCGCTCTGCTGGATGCTGCAGGCATGGCTGCCTCCGAAGTGGGCCCTGTTGGGCGGGTTGATGGCAGTGCTGCGGCTGGGCGTGTTCAGTTGCTGGACCAATACCTATCACGCAGCCGGCTCGCTTGCAGCGCTGGGTGGCGCGCTGGTGCTTGGCGCATTACCGCGTCTTAAGAAGACGGCGCGGATGCGCTATGGCGTCCTGCTGGCGCTGGGCGCTGCCATTCTGGCTCTCACACGCGCCTACGAAGGGCTTTTGCTGTGCCTGCCGGCTGCCGTGGAGCTGGGACGCTGGCTGCTGCGTGGAAAAAACCTGCCGAGTACCGCGGTACTGGCGCGGCGCGCCGTTCTGCCGCTGGCCATCCTGATCACGGCAGGATCGTGGCTGGCGCTTTATGATTACCGGGCGTTTGGAAGTCCGACGACGCTGCCCTACACGGTGGACCGGAATACCTATGCCGTTACGCCGTATTTTGTCTGGCAGCATCAGCGGCCCACTCCCGCATACCGGCACGCGGTGATGCGGCAGTTCTACATGGATACGGAGTACGCGTTTTTCAAACAACTCCACAGCTGGAAAGGATTTATTCCACAGACGCTGATCAAGATCCAGTTTTCCGCGCAGTTTTATATCAGTTTTTCTCTGCTGCTACCGCTGATCATGCTGCGGCGAGCCTTTCTTGACCGGCGCATCCGCTTTTTGACGATCACGATCGTGGTCATGGTGGCGGGACTGCTGATCGAGATCTATCTGCTGCCTCACTATGTGGCGCCTTTCACGGCGGCGTTTTATGCGATTGGTCTGCAGGCGATGCGGCATCTGAGGGTATGGAAGCCGGAGGGGAAGCCGGTGGGGCTCGAGTTGACACGAATGACCATTGCTGTGTGCGTTGTCCTGGCCGGAGTGCGTGTCTTTGCGCGGCCGCTGCACATCGCTCCGCCGGAGTTGCCGGTGAATAACTGGAACTGCACCTGGTTCGGTCCGGAGCACTACGGTGTGGAGCGGGCGCAGATCGAGTCGGAGCTGGAGAAGATGCCCGGCCAGCAATTGGCTATTGTGCGCTATGGCAAGGGTCATAACACCCTGAACGAGTGGGTCTATAACCAGCCGGATATCGATGGTTCCAAAGTCGTATGGGCTCGAGAGATGGATCCGGTGGATAATATGGAACTAATCCATTACTACGCCCACAGGAAGGTGTGGCTGGTTGAGCCGGATACGATTCCGGCCAGGGTGTCGCCCTATCCGGTACCGGGGATGACAAACGGAGCCATGCGCTAAGCCGACGACTGTGTTGGACCGGCGAGGGGTCTTCCGGCAAAGTTGTGCGCTGTATCACAAGAGAGGAAACGCGACGTATGATCGTGCCTCGTGGACCTGACTGTGAATCCCGGCTTGTGGAGGCCGATGGCGCAGTTGCGCTCCCTCTCGCAGGGCAAGGTATCTTGCCAATGAGCAAGAGTGCGCAGGCAGTGTGGCTCCGGCTTCGACCTTTGGGCAGGCCCGGCTTCCAACTTCTGATGGTTTACCTCGGTGTGGCTGCCGTGGTTGCTTCTGTGCTGGGTTGCTGGCTCACTGCCACTCAGGTCCCGAATGCGGCGAGTCTTGCACTTGGCGCCGGCATCGCGCTTACGGCGATACTGCCGCTTCTTTTCTACATTGGAACTGCCGGAAAGCGATATCTGCGAGACGCGGCCTTCACAATTCTATGGGTCATTTTCTGTTCGTTCATCCTTGGATTTCCGGTTACAGTCGCGTCCAGGCTGGGAATGGGGATTAACTTGCAGGACGCGCGTTTTGTGCAATGGGACCACTGGCTTGGCATCAATGTTCCAGCCATTGCCGGATGGGCGTCGCATCATTGGTTGGGGAACATCGCGAACAAGAGTTATGCGTGGCTCTTCCCGTTCATGCAGGTTGCAATCTTTCTGCCCATTCTGGCCGGCGAGCTGAAATACACGCAGAAATTCGTTCTCGCCAATATGATGTCTTTCTTTTTGGGTATTCCTGTATTCGCCATGTTTCCGGCGATCGGGCCGTGGTTTGGCTACCATCTCGCTGCGAGACCGGATCAGGCAGCTTGCCAGGCATTGATCTTTCTCATGCGGACTCCCGGACCGTATGTCTACCAATATCCGGCGGGGGCCATCTGTTTTCCTTCCTTTCACGTGGTGTGGGCGATTCTCTGTGTCCAGGCTTTGTGGTGGGTTCGCCCGTTGCGCATTCCCGTTTCGGCGTTTTGCGGACTGATCATTTTCTCGACGATGACCGTCGACAACCATTATTTTTGCGATGTGCTGGCCGGGATAGCGCTCGCTGCCGCTGCTCTCGTTTTGACGAACCGCCTGGTCGACTGGAATGCGCCCGACGCTGGTTCACCCAGTCGTTCAGGGCCCTCCAAGACAGAAACGATTTCTCTGCCAGCCGGTGAAGCGATCGTCTGAGAGGGAGCCCGGCGCAACGGCCCCAAGCCGCGGCAATTCCACAGATGCCGATGGCTCCGCCGATGTTCTTATCAGGGCGCGGACCAATCACGGGTCAGGAGTTTGCGCCATGATCCAATCTGCCTGGAGTCTGAACTGAGAAGTCATGTTACTGCCTTCCGCTACGGGATCAAATCAGACATTACAGATTCTTGAGCTCGGCCTTACCACGATCACGATTACCGCCGCATTCGCGTGGCCCGAGCTTGGCGCGAACGTGTTCCGGCGCGTCGAGGGTGCTCTCGGCGCGTTGGCGCGCAGAAAAAGGCTTGCGGCTGCCTCGGTTGGTTTGTGCGTGCTGGCGTTTCGGCTGGCCATCCTTCCTCTTTACCCGGTACCTCTTCCTTTTGTTCCCGACGACTTCAGTTTCCTGCTCGCGGCGGACACCTTCGTCCATGGCCGGCTGGCAAATCCGACGCCTGTGATGTGGACGCATTTCGAAAGCATCCATATCACGATGCAGCCTACGTATACGTCCATGTACTTCCCGGGACAAGGCCTGCTGCTTGCGGCGAGCAAGCTGTTGCTGGGCAACCCGTGGTATGGTGTATTGCTTGCCAGCGCACTGATGTGCGCGGCGATCTGCTGGGCGCTGCAAGCGTGGCTGCCGCCGGGCTGGGCGCTGCTCGGCGGCAGCATTGCAGTCCTGCGTCTGGGGATTTTCAGCTGTTGGACGAATACGTACCACACGGCAGGATCTCTAAGCGCCTTGGGTGGAGCGCTGATACTGGGCGCACTTCCGCGACTGATGAGGACAGGCCGCTTTCGCTACGGCCTGCTCATGGGAATTGGAATCAGCATTCTGATTTTGACCCGGCCTTCCGAAGGGCTTCTGCTTTGTATTCCGGTCGCATTTGTACTGGGCCGATGGCT
Organism: Acidobacteriaceae bacterium; assembly: GCA_030039675.1. GTDB lineage: Bacteria > Acidobacteriota > Terriglobia > Terriglobales > Acidobacteriaceae > Telmatobacter. The sequence goes on from JASHVE010000086.1 coordinate 33,648, forward strand.
GATCAAAGGAAAGAACAGGCCAGCGGCGGGTTCTCTGGCGCGGCGCGCGGCTTTGCCGCTGGCCATAGTGGCCTGCACCATAGGCTGGCTTGGGTATTACGATTACCGGGCGTTTGGCTGTGCCACCACGCCGCCATACACCATCGATCGGAATACCTATGCGGTTACGCCTTATTATGTTTGGCAGCCGCCGCGGCCGGTTCCGCATTACAGGCACCAGGTGATGCAGCATTTTTATACATATACGGAGTACGAGTTTTACTCGAAAATCCGCACCTTTCCCGGGTTTCTATCTCAAACCCTGCTGAAATTTGTGATCGCGGTCCTGTTTTTTTCCTGTTGCCCGCTATTGTTTCCGCTCATTATGCTGCGCCGGGTCTTGATGGACCGCCGCATTCGCTTTCTTGTCATTTGCGGATTAGCTTCGTTTGTTGGGTTGATTGTCGAGATCTACCTTGAGCCGTATTACATTGCCCCATTTACGGTGGCCTACTATGCTATCGGGTTGCAGGCCATGCGGCACCTTCGGGTTTGGAAACCCGAGGACAGGCCTGTTGGGCGAGGGATACTGCGTCTAACCGTCGTCCTCTGTATTGTGCTGGCAGGTCTGCGCCTGTTCGCGCAGCAACTCGATCTATCCGTTGCGGAGTGGCCGCCCAACAACTGGAATCTTACCTGGTATGGTCCTGAACATTACGGGGTGGAACGAGCTCAGATCGAATCCAGGCTGGAACAGCTCCCGGGCCCGCAGTTGGCCATTGTCCGCTATGGACCCAAGCACGAAAGCCTCGATGAGTGGGTTTACAATGGCGCGGACATCGATGGCTCCAAAGTCGTATGGGCAAGAGAGATGGATCCGGTAGATAATGAAGAGCTAATCCACCACTACGCCAACCGGAAGGTGTGGCTGGTTGAGCCGGACGCGATCCCGGCGAAGGTTTCGCCTTATCCAACGCCTGACACGGCGGAAGTTGCGGCGCATTAAGCCGGTTGTGTTGGTGGGGTGTGAGCTGATGGTGATTCAGGAGTTTGAGCCATGATCAACGGAAAACGGGTTGCCGTGGTGATGCCGGCCTATAACGCGGAAAAGACGCTCGAGCGCACAGTCGCCGAGCTTACCGACGTGGTAGACATCAAGATTCTGGTCGATGATTCGAGCAAGGACCGGACGGCGGAGTTGTCGCGTAGGCTCGGCGTACAGACGTTCGTCCATGACACCAACTACGGTTACGGACGCAACCAGCAGACCTGCTACCGCGAGGCGCTGGCTGCCGGCGCAGACATCGTCGTGATGGTGCACCCGGACTACCAATACACTCCGTTGCTGGTTCCGGCCATGGCGGGCATGATCGCCAGCGGCGTGTACGATATGGTGCTGGCGTCGCGCATCCTGGGCCGCGGGGCGCTGAAGGGCGGCATGCCGCTCTACAAGTATGTCTTCAACCGCATGCTGACGGCGTTTCAAAACCTGTTTCTGGGCGTAAAGCTCTCGGAGTATCACACGGGGTTCCGCGCCTTCTCGCGGGAGCTTCTGGAGGCGCTGCCGCTGCTTGAAAACTCCGACGATTTTGTCTTCGACAACCAGATGATTGCGCAGGCCGTGATGTTCGGCTTCGAGATCGGCGAGATTTCGTGCCCGACGAAATACTTTGAAGAAGCCTCTTCCATCAACTTCCGGCGCAGCGTGAAATACGGCCTGGGCGTGCTGGCCACGACCGCCGGATTTGTGGCGCACAAGCTGAGAATCCGTCGATCACCGCGGTATGGCGCTACAGGCCGAAAAGTTTCACAGCAGTACTACTCCGGGACCGAGCGTGTGGCCTGACGTTGCGCGTCGCAGCGAAGGCCGTGTCCCGGTGCTCGATGGCTGGCGCAGCATCGCCATTTTGCTGGTGTTGTTTGAGCACATTGGCACGAGCCTAGCCGGCCGCTACACCGCGCCGTGGAGGCAAACCGGACAGCACGGCGTTACCCTCTTCTTTGTACTCAGCGGCTTTCTGATCGCTTCCAGGCTGGCGGAAGGCCCCATCGACCTGAAGCGCTTTTATCTCCGGCGCTTCTTCCGCCTGATGCCGGTTGCATGGGCCTATCTTGCTGCTCTTGTACTCTTCGATCTACTCGCCAATGCGCATTTCACATCACTTAGAGAAGTGTGTGCGTGCCTCTTCTTTTATCGCAACTTCATCTCCGTTGGTGGCGGCGGAGCGATGGCCGGGCACTCCTGGTCGCTGTCGATCGAAGAGCAGTTCTACGTGGCGTGGCCCTGTCTGTTACGTTTCGCCGGTCCGTGCAGGGGAGGCTGGTTTGCCGCGGCGGGGGCCCTTGTGTGCGCCTGGTTCCGGCTGATGCACTGGAGCTTCTACAACCGGCAATGGTACGCGTTCCACACTGAAGTGCGCGCCGACGCGCTGCTGATCGGCTGCCTGTTCGCACCTTTGCTCGGCAACCCCAGGGTTCGGTCTTTCGCCGCGAAGCAGTCAGAATGCTGGACACTTCCAGCTCTGTCACTGCTGCTCTTCTGCATTGCCTGCTACCACTGGCTGCCGCCGCTGTTTGAGAGCCTCACTATCGGCTGCCTGGTTGCAGCATCGGCTGTGCATCCTCGTTGGCTCATGGCGCGATCCCTTTCGTGGCGGCCACTCACCTGGCTGGGAACGGTCTCGTATAGCATCTACGTCTGGCAACAGGTCTTTCTTTCGCATTACGCGGCAAGGACCGTCGTGATCAAGATGATGTGCCTGATGCCGCTGTTCGCGCTCGGCAGCTACTACCTCATCGAGCGGCGGGCAACACGCTTCGGTTATCGGATTACGAGTGCGCGCGGTGCGCATGCTGCGGAAGTGGATGGAGCCCTGGTCGCGGCGCAGGAAACGGCTTAAGGCGATTTCCGACCATAGCGGGTGCCCGTCAATCCGCGTCGAAGCGAGCATGCGCCAGCCGCTGCCGCGACGGCGGTATACTTGCGCCGGGGCGGAATGCGCGTGGATATTCCGTTTTTTGTCTTCATGTTGCGTTGTGAACACGCAAAGCGGACCGTCGTTGGTCTGCTGTTTCTCCTTTGTGTCCCGGTGGTGACGGGGCAGCCGCTTACCGCCCATGCGCCTGCTGTGCTGACGGCTGTGGATGAGAACGGCGTGGCGGTTGCCGGCGCGCAGATCACGATTCTCGAACCAGGACTCGGACCTGTGCAGTTGTGGACGGACTACGCGGGCCGCTGCTCGTTTACGCCGCGGCAAAGCGCGCCGTATCAGGTGCGTGCTGAAATGCCGGGGTTTTATCGGGCCGAGGAGAGCGGCATCGATGTGCGCCAGAGCAACCTGAAGATCGTGCTGCTGCACGAACAGATTGTGCGCGAGCAGGTGAATGTGACGGCATCCACGCCGGGCATCGATATTGAGCAGCCTTCCGACCAGATGACGATGAACACGCCGGAGATCGTCAACATTCCCTACCAGACCTCGCGCGACATTCGCTATCTTCTGCCCTACAACCCCGGCGTGGTGCAGGATGCTTCGGAGCAGGTTCATGTGGCCGGGTCAGAGACGTGGGAGACGCTGGATACACTGGATGGTTTCGACATCCGCTCGCCGGAAGAAGGGACGCTGGACATGCGCGTGAGCGCCGATGCGGTGCGATCGGTCGACGTGGAGACGACGCGGTATCCGGTAGAGTTCGGGCGTGCGACAGGCGGCGTGGTGGCTTTTTACACGGGGATGGGCGACAACAAATTCCGCTTCAATGCGACGAACTTTATCCCTTCGCTCCGCGACGTGAACGGAATCCGCTTCGACAAATTTGTGCCGCGGTTCACTTTTTCCGGACCGCTGGAACGCAACCGGACCTGGTTTTACGACGGGCTGGAGACCGAATACGACAACATTTATATTTCCGAGCTTCCGGCGAACGCCGATACCGACTCTCTGTTACGCGGCAGCAATCTTTTCAAGATTCAGTCGAACCTGACGCAGGCTGACATTCTGACGGCAGGATTGCTGTTCAACGATTACCATTCGCCGTATGACGGGATCTCGGCGCTTACTTCGCAACAGAGCACGACGAATCGCGACATCATCGCATGGCTGCCTTATGTGCGCAATCAATGGAGCTTTGGAGGGGGAGCGCTGCTGGACGTCGGCGTAGGCGTGATGCGCTTCCGCGATGGCCACGAGCCGCACGGTGACGCGCCCTACGAAATTACGCCGGAGATCGCGCAGGGGAGCTATTTTGAAAATCTCACCGGGCGTTCGCAGCGCGTGGAAGGTACCGCGGCGCTGTATCTGCCGGCGCGGCACTGGGCGGGAATGCACGATGTGAAGATGGGCGTCGACCTGGATCACATTGGCTACAACCAGGACCAGGTGCGCATGCCGGTGAATTATCTGCGTGAGAATGGAAAGCTTGACCGGCAGAGCGTTTTCGCGCCGGCGGCGCCGTTCGCGCTGCATAACGGCGAGGTGGGCGCATATGCGGAAGACCGCTGGCAGATGAGGAAGGATCTGCTGGTTGAGCCCGGATTGCGCTTCGACTGGGATGAGATCATCCGGCGGCCGCTTGTGTCACCGCGTCTTGCAGCGGTGTATGCGCCGGAGGGAACCAAGATCTCGGCGGGCATCGGGCTTTACTACGAGCACACGCAGCTTGCGTATTTCGCGCAGACATTCGCGGGAGTGCGCTACGACACGTATTACGAACCGGATGGGATGACTCCGGTTGGGCCGGCGCAGGAGACCGAGTTTACTGCGAAGGACGGATTGCTTCACGAGCCGCGAGCGTTGAACTGGAGCCTGGGGATCGAGCGAAAGCTGCCATGGGAGCTTCTGGCAGGCGCGAACTTTCTCGAAAAGCGGACCAGCAATGTGTTCACGTTTGCGAATCAGAGCGGGCCCGCTGAGTTGTCGGGGGATTATCTGCTCACGAACGGGCGGCAGGACCACTACGATTCATTCGAGGTGCACGCGCGGCGGGTGTTTGCGAATGAGTACACGATTTTTGTTTCCTACATGCACTCCTCGGCGCATACCGATGCCGCGCTCGAGTATCTGCCTACGCCTTCGCCGCTGGGAGCGCAGCAGAGCGGACCGCTGCCATGGGATACGCCGAACCGCATTCTGTCATGGGGCTGGCTGCCGGTGCCAGTTGCGAAGCTGCACAAGCGATGGGATCTTGTGTATCTGTTCGATCGCCACACGGGGTTCCCCTACACGTCAGTCAATGCGGCGCAGCAGGTGGTGGGTGCGGCGGGGTCGCGGCGGTTTCCGGAGTATGTCAACTTCAGTCCCGGGCTGGAGTGGAAGTTTCATTTTCACGGCGCCTATTATGGATTGCGTGGCGTGATGGAGAACGCGACGGACAGCACGAATCCGGTAGTGGTGAATAGCGTCATCGATTCGCCGCAGTACGGAACCTTCAGCGAGCCGGAGGGGCGCGCATTTACGGCACGCATCCGGCTGATTGGTTCATCGAAGTAGAGGAGCCCCGATGAATGAGTTGGGCAAAATACTGCTGGGGCTGGGGCTGCTGCTCGCGTGCATCGGCGCAATTGTGCTGATCGCAGGTCGGGTCGGTTTGCCGTTGGGTCGCTTGCCCGGCGATTTCGGTTACAGGGGCAAGCGGGTTTCCTTTTACTTTCCGCTGGGCACATCGCTGCTGTTCAGTGTTTTGCTGAGTGTTCTCTTTTATCTCATCTCGCGTTTTCGCCGTTAACAAATCCGAAGCGGTAGTCCGGCTTGAGCCCGCATTGGTAGACGGTGGACTTGTCTGCATTGGTTCTCGCGGTGCAGTTGGCCCAACTCAGGTAGAGATCCGGACCGAGAAGAAAGACCATGGGCGTGCCGTTGACATCGGCTTCAATGCTGAC
>JASHVE010000087.1 GCA_030039675.1 Acidobacteriaceae bacterium
AGCGACGAAGACCTGTCGCTGGGGGCTCCCCTTGTCCGCAGCCCACGCGAGCGAGCCCACACGTTCTACTTCCCCCGGCAGCGTCTCGCCGGTTTCCAGATCCTTGATCCGCAGTGTGTACTGGCGAAAGCCCTTGGTGTCGGTGGAATAAGCGAGCCAGCGCCCGTCATCGGTGATGTCGGTATCGCCGATGGCAAAGAAGGCGTGGCCTCGGGCCAGCACATTGCCATCGAGAACGACTTGTTCCTCCGCGTCCGCATCGGGACCGCTCGCTCCTCCGCGCTTGCGGCAGTGGATCGCATATTGCAGGCCCTCTTCTGTCCGCGTGTAATACCACCACGCGCCGTCGCGATAGGCCACAGAGACGTCGGTCTGCTTCACGTGGCTGAGCATCTCGCGATAGAGCTCGTCACGCAGCGAACCGAGGGGCGCCATCTGTGCGTCTGCGTAGACGTTCTCCGCTTCGAGATAAGCGGTAACCTCGGGATTCTCTTTGTCGCGCAGCCACGCGTAATCGTCGACGAGCGTAATGTCGTGGATGCGGGTTTGAGCCGGATGCTTGCGGGCGACAGGAGGTGTTAGCTTATCGGACATAACGATTTCAGTGTATTCGGTGAGCCGCTACGCGTATTCTGCTGCGATCCGGCGCACGGGAACCTTTCACGCGGAGCCCACGTACAATGGATAGCGATGAAAGCCTTTCGGCGCCTCCATAGGAAGATTTTTCTGCCGTTCGCGGCAGCCTTTCTCGCTTTTTTCCCTTCTATCCTCTGTGCACAGGGTGTCCGGGATCTTCCCGCTCAACCTTCTGACTATGTAAGCGACTTTGCCCATGTGCTCTCGCCGGAGGCGATCGAGCGTATCGACTCGATCTGCGCCCAGCTTGATCACTCCGCTGCCAATGCCCAGATTGCCGTGGTTACCATTCGCAGCCTCGAAGGCGAGGACGCTGCCGAGTACTCGGATGAGCTCGAAACCAAGTGGAAGATGGGCCGCAAAGGCTCCGATCGCGGCGTGCTGATCCTTCTCGCTGTCGACGACCATCAGCGCCGTATCGAAGTGGGCTACGGACTGGAAGGGATCCTGAATGACGCCAAGCTCGGAGATATCGGGCGGGCCATGGTTCCTGATCTGCGGGCAAGCGACTTTGACGGTGCCGTCCTGCTAGCCGTAGGCACAATCGGGCAGGACATCGCCGCCGACGCTCATGTGCAACTGGACACGAACGCGCCGGTTGCGCAGGCGGTTGAACAGCCGGTCCATCATCACAGCTCTGCTCTGGCAAAACTTATTCTGCTTCTGATTGTGCTGCTCTTTTTCGGCGGCTTCTCGCTGCTCCGGATGCTGTTTGGCTTCGGCCTGTTCTTTGGCGGCTGGGGCGGCGGAGGCTGGCGAGGCGGCGGTGGCGATTGGGGCGGAGGCGGATTTGGCGGAGGAGACTCCGGTGGCGGCTTCGGCGGGTTTGGCGGAGGCAGCTTCGGCGGTGGCGGGGCCGGGGGGAGTTGGTAATCTGAAGCCGCGAGCGGGCGCGCGCCATTGCCCGCAGGGTGCAGGCTGTTGAGGTTTGGAGCAGGCTCTCCGCAGTGCGGAGACCGGAGGAGAGAACAAACGTATGAGTCGTGGACTTGGAATTACGCTGGCGATTGTGGGCGTATTGCTTCTGGTGGTTTTCCTTGTCTTTGGCAGCTATGTCAGCGCGAAGAACCAGATGGTGGCTAAAGACGAGGCGGTTAAAGCTGCGTGGTCTGAGGTGGACGTGCAACTGCAGCGGCGCGCCGATCTGATTCCCAACCTCGTCGAGACCGTGAAGGGATTCACGAAGGAAGAAAGCACGGTATTTGGCGATATTGCCAACGCTCGCGCCGGCCTGCTCAACGCACAGGGTCCACAGGCAAGGATCGCGGCCAACGGGCAGCTCGATTCAGCCCTCGGCCGGCTGCTGGCGCTCACAGAGAACTATCCGCAATTGCGTTCGAGCGACCAGTTCATGCGCCTGCAGGATGAACTGGCCGGCACGGAAAACCGGATCAGCGTCGCCCGCAAACGCTACAACGACGCCCTCCAGGACTACAACACCTTTGTTCTGCAGTTTCCTAACAGCGTGTGGGCGGGAATCGCGGGCTTCCATGTGAACAACGCGTTCTTCACCGCAAGCCCTGCCGCGCAGTCAGTACCTCAGGTCAAGTTCTGAGCAGCCGGTGCAACAGCGCACAAAAAAGGCCGTTCCGCACACGCGGAATGGCCTTTGTGCTCGTGGGCCCAACGGGAGCGTTTCGCGAATCGGCTACTTGAACGACGCGATCGCGCTGGCCTCGTCGTCAAAGATATCGAAGACGGTGTATAGCTTTGTCAGCTGCAGCAGATCGTGCACTTTCTTGGTGAGCCTGAGCAGCTTGAGGGTCGCGCCCAGGTTCTTCGACGTAGTGTAGGCGCTTACCAGCTCACCCAGTCCGGAGCTGTCGATGTAGTTGACCTCGCCCAGATTCAGCAGGATGTTTTTTTGTCCTTTGCTGATGAGGTCGCGAATGGCGTCGCGCAGCTGCACGCTGCCTTCACCCAGTGTGATCCGCCCGCTAAGGTCCAGAACGGTGACGCCGTCGATTTCACGCGAAGCAATGGTAAGTGCCACGGAAGATCCTCCTTCATTGGTATTTCGGTTATAGCATTTTTGCCGGCGCCGGTAGGCGGAAAACTCCCCTCTGTCCCGCCGCAAATGAGGAACGACACAAACGCCTACTTCCCGCGTGCGCGTGTCAGGTTTTGCCAGCCGCGGGCGCCAGATGCTTGATCAGCGTCAATTCGGTCCCGGGATGCAATTGACGAAAGTGTACCTCATCCATGAGGGAGCGGATAAGGAAGATGCCGCGGCCGGTGCCACGGAGCAGGTTTTCCGGCGCCGACGGGTCCGGCAGATGATCGGGATCGAATCCCCGGCCCTCGTCGGTGATGGTGAAGATGAAGTCCTCGCCGGTGTTTTCGAAGATCACGTCGATCTGCCGTGCCGGGTCGTAGTCGTTCCCATGCAAGACGGCGTTTACCGTAGCTTCGCGCACCGCCATGGCAATGTGGAAGGTCTGGTCTTCGTCAAGACCGGCCTCGGTGGCAAGCCGTTCCGCCGTCGCCTCCACTTCTCCGACACTTTCCATAGTGGAGTTAAGCCGAAAGCTCCACCGTCCTTTGCCGCCTGCGCTCACCGGGTCACGTTCCACCTTCGCTTAAGTGGGCTGAGGCTGCCCCACTGCGCCGTAAGAACCTTGCTCGCAGTTTCAAGTCTGAAGGTCATTGTGTCAAGCGGCGTGGCCGTGATCGGCTCCCGCAAAGAAGAAGAAACGCAGCAAATAGCTGTGCGCAGAGCGTGAACAGGCGCTACACTCGACCGCAGGCCGTACACTCAACTTATGGAGTCGCGCACCACAACCCGTGTGAGCCTGACGGCGCTGCTCGGTACTCCCGTGACCGATGCGCAGGGCCATCTATGGGGGCGGCTTAAGGACGTGGCTGTGGCCACCGGTCCGGATGCCGGCAAAGTGGCCGGCCTGGTGCTTAAGACAAAGGCCGGGCTCTCTATCGTCCCATCGCAGGAGGTGATGGAGACCCCCGCCGGCACACTCGAGCTGCGCTCGCCTGGCGCAGTGGTTCCGCTGAAGGATGGAGACAATTTCCTCTATCTTCAGCAGGACCTGGTGGACCGGCAGATCATCGACATTCACGGCCGCAAGGTGGTGCGGGTCAACGACGTCGATCTTGAGTGGCTGGGCCGCGGCGGCGCGCATCTGCTGCGGGTGGCCGAGGTGGAAGTTGGCCTGCGCGGCGCCATTCGCCGCGTCTTCAAAGGCGTGCTTCCTCGCGTCAGGCTGGAGGCGCTCTCGCGCAAATTCGGCGCGCGAGGTATTCCGTGGCAGTTCGTCGACGTGATCGAGGTCGACCCGGCGCGGCGAGTAAAGCTGCGCATCGAACACGAGCGGCTGGCTGAGATGCATCCCTCAGACCTCGCCGAAATTCTTGAAGATCTTGCCCCCGCAGAACGTGAGGCCGTCTTCACTTCGCTCGACGAAGAAGTGGCCGCCGAGGCGCTCGAAGAGGTCGAGCCCAAGCTGCAGAAGGCGCTGCTCGAAAAACTCGATGAAGAGCGCATCGCTGACATCGTTGAGGAGATGGATCCAGGTGCTGCGGCCGATCTGCTCGCCGAACTGCCCGAGGAGCAGTCCGACGCCATTCTCGAGGAGATGGAGCCGGAAGAGCGGCAGGAAGTGGAAGAGCTGCTCGAGTTCGACGAGGACTCCGCGGCAGGCCGCATGACCACCGAGTTCGTTCATGTGGCCGTGGACTCGACCGTTGCGGATGCGGTGCAGGCGCTGCGCAACTTCGACGGGGGCCCCGAGAGCGTGACTGAGATCTTCCTGCTCGATGAGAAACGCGTCCTGCGCGGCTCTGTCTCTCTGGCGCGGATGGTGATGTCTCTGCCGGAGACGCGCCTGAAAGTGCTTACCGAGGTGCATGTCCTTTCGTGCCCAGCTGACCTGAGCCAGAACGAGCTGGCCGAGATGTTTGATAAATACAATCTGCACTCGCTGCCGGTCGTCGACGCACAGGGCCGCATGGTTGGCGTCGTGAAGGCCGACCAGGTCATCAGCTTCTTACGCGAAAAACTGTAGAAGGTTCTGCGAATTTACGGCGACTCCTATCAGAATGCCCCCCGATTCACTCCTTTGAACGCGAGAAAATGAAGCACAAGAATGCAACTTGGTGCTACACTGAGTCACGTTTTCATCAGTCAAGCTGCACACTCTGATTGATTCTTACCAGATGAATCACTGGCCTTGGTACCCCTTCTACCCCCGCATTCGAATTGGGAGGAAGAATAATGGAACCAGTGAATCATTGGCAGCCTGTAACGACCGAATACCAAGAGGGATCGCCTGCGCTCCATTCTGAGCAGGCTTCATTTGGACAGAAGGTCAGATGGTGGCCGGCGAGCGGGCGCTCCAGCGATCGCGGCTCAGTAGAACTGCCTATAGGGATCACCTGTGTCGCATGGTTCTACCTGCTTGCGGCGGGCTTCTATTTTGTCTTCGGCTCGGTTTTGCTCTCGTACCCGTCCTCTGACTTTGCAGCATTGCTGATCGGATATTTCCGCATCGTCCTTCCACTTCCCATGGGCATGGCCGACGGCGTTCCGCTCGACAACGTGCTGGCAGAGACCTTCTTCGTCCTGGCGATGGCTTCGGCAACCATTGGCGTCATGTGGATGGCCCGGTTCCGGCCCGTCCGCTGGCTCACACTGGGTTACACCGGGGTTGCGCTGATCCGCTGCGCCTATTGTTTTCTGCACGGCGAGGGCGCGGCGCTCACGCTTCTGCAAACTCGGGTTTGGCTGGCCATGTCGGCTATCGACGCGCTGATCTTCTGCTACGTGGCCTTCTATGCGGGGGTAGAGCGGATATTCGGTGAGTGACTGCGCGTGAGTGATATCAACTCTGCGGAACGAGCGCCGGTGCCGCTCCGCCGCCAACAGCGTAGATCTTCGGTACGCGATCTGCGGCACCAGGCAGCGGCGGGAAGGGCGCGTGGGGCTCGGTCTGGTACCAGTACGCCGTCGAATAAAAGTTATCGGAGCGGTGATTGGCGTGGCCGTGTTCAATGGTTACGCGAATCGACTTTTCAAACGCAATCGGGCTCTCGATGTGCCAGCGATAGAGGCAGTAGCGTCCGCCAATCCGTTCGGGATCGACGATATACGGCGCGCCGTTATGCTGGTAGCCGAAGGCCTGCCCGCCAAAATCCCACGCGCCGTTGTAATAATCCTCCGTGCCGGTTCCGTTGATCGTCGGCATTGCGTCGCCGTCGATGAAGATCATGTCGTCGCCCTCGCCGAACCAGCCATTCTGATTCTGTTCGACAGCCTGCGTGACGCCGAGAAAATGACCTCTCCCTGCAGCCTCAAGAAAGACGTAGTTATCTGCGCCGTTCAGATTCTTGCGCTCATTGATGCCTGGACTGCCATTGTTGGTCCAATCGTTGGTCCAGCCTTTGCACGGCGCGGCCTGCCGGTACTGCGCGTGAAAGCGGCCCAGGCCCTCAGGAAGATTGGGCAATGTGACGTAGTCGATGGCGAAGTAGAGGCTGCGCGTAGCCGCTTTTCCCTCGTTGGTGACAGTGATCCGTGCCGCACTCGCAAACGGCATCGTGAAATACGCATTCAGCGCCTTGATGGGCGCTACCGCCAGCAGCGCTGATTGATAGACGAAATACTCTCCCAGGCCGAGACCGAAGAAGTCGCCGATGGGTGCTTCCACCGAAGGTGCAGACTCTCCATCCCACCAGGCACGCAGCACCAGGTTCTTCAAGTGCATCGGATCAGGCGAGTTGATGGTGAACCAGAGGTGCGTCACCACCCCCGCGCCCGAGACGTCAAGCAGCGCAGCGGTCTGGCCCGGCTCGACGGTGACCCAGTCGGCGTTGCCGCCCGTGCGGTCCCAGCTTGAGGAGCGTCGGTTTTTGTAGCTGCGCAGTCGCGCCGGCGTAAACAACTCTTCCGGGGTGTTGGCCTCCGGCCTGGTTTGGGCAACCGCGGGTGCATGCACACCGAGAAGCGCCGCGGCAGAAACGCCGCCGGCGATTGTGCCCAGCAGTTTGCGCCGCGCGCGAAAGCTCTTGTGTGCGTCCAGTGGATCCATGCGCGTGTCTCCGGTTCTTGTTCCATCGCGAAATCAGCGACAGCGTATTGTAATCCGGCCACGCAGGATTTTACCGCGCTGTGCCGCCGGTTTTTCGCAGGTAGCCCTCGCCTGTTATGGTCAGTGAGGGAACGCTGAAATGAACCCGCCTTAGGAACCCGATTGCATGTGGAAGCGCTGGCGACTCCGGATCTTGCTGTTTCTGGCCGTTCTTGGTCCGGGATTCATTACCGCCAATGTCGACAACGACTCGGGCGGCATCCTCACCTATTCACAAGCCGGCGCGCAGTACGGCTACACGCTCCTCTGGACCATGATCCCCATCACGATCGCGCTGATCGTGGTGCAGGAGATGTGCTCCCGCATGGGGGTGGTTACCGGCAAAGGCTTAAGTGACCTTATCCGCGAAGAGTTTGGCCTGCGGCTCACCTTTGTGCTCATGGTGCTGCTGGTGGTGGTTAACTACACCAACGTCGTCACGGAGTTCATCGGGATTGCCGGCTCGCTGCACCTGTTCCACGTTGCAAAGCTCCTTTCCGTGCCCCTCTGCGCCGTCTTGGTTTGGTTTCTGGTCTTTCGCGGCGACTACAAGAGCACTGAGAAGATCTTCCTCGTTGCGTCGCTGGTCTATATCGCCTACATCTTCGCCGGCGTGCTCTCGCAACCCAGCTGGCACGACGCACTGCTGGCCACCGTCAAGCTGCCGGCCAACTCCGTGTGGCATGACAAAACCTATATCTACATGGCCATTGGTGTGGTCGGCACCACGATTGCTCCCTGGATGCAGTTCTACCTGCAGTCGTCCATCGTAGAGAAAGGCATCCGCGTCAAAGACTATGCTGCCTCGCGGCTCGACGTGATCGTGGGCAGCTTCTTTACCGATCTCGTGGCGTGGTTCATTGTGGTCGCCTGCGCGGCTACGCTTTACGTCCACGGCATGGGCGCCATCCAGGTGGCAGCCGACGCGGCCGAAGCCATGCGCCCGCTGGCCGGCGACTACGCATTCATCCTTTTCGCCTTCGGCCTCTTCAACGCTTCGCTCTTCGCCGCATCCATCCTCCCACTTTCCACGGCCTACACGGTCTGTGAAGGCCTTGGCCTCGAGTCCGGCGTCGATAAGAGCTTCAAGGAAGCGCCATTCTTTTACTGGCTCTACACATTGCTCATCGCCGGCGGAGCCGTCACGGTCCTGGTCCTGCCAGATTCCCAGCTCATTAAGTTCGCCATTCTCTCGCAGGTGCTCAACGGGGTTTTGCTGCCGGTGATCATCATTCTCATGCTGCTGCTCATCAACCGTACCGATTTGATGGGCGAGCACAAGAACTCGCATGTCTGGAATGTCATCGCCTGGGGTACCAGCCTTATTGTCGTCGGCATGACGCTGGTGATGCTGTGGGGGATGATTCCGGGGCATTGAGCGCAGGGCCGCACTGGTCTCCAGACTTCTACTCCCGGATGGCCAGCAACCGCGCGGGTTACGGAATTCGACTTGAACCTACAGCAGCTTGCCCGCCGCCAGGTCCCGGATCAGCCCACGATCCGCGGCGAGGAAATCGTACTCCGGCAGGTCCTGGAGCTTGA
>JASHVE010000088.1 GCA_030039675.1 Acidobacteriaceae bacterium
CGCGTGTCTGACATCGAGAGCTATGGAACGCAGGACGGGTTGTCGGGCATCGAGGCCCTTCGTCGCGAGCGCTCCCTGGTGACAGGTCCTGCAGGCAAAGTCTGGATCTCGCTGAGCCGCGGTATTGCGGCAGGCGAACCCACGCTGACGGCCCGCGATTCCTTGCCGATCGGAGTTCGCATTAACTCCATTTTCGCAAACGGCCGGGACGTCAATCTGAGCGAATCATCCGACATTCCTGCGGGAACGAAAACCATGACATTTCGCTACGAGAGTGATTCGCTATTTGCGCCCGACCGGGTGCGTTTCCGTTACCGATTGGAGGGTGCAGATCCGGATTGGAGTGAGGCTGTCGAGTGGCGGCAGGTCAGTTATCACAATCTCTCTCCCGGCAGATACCGCTTCCACGTGATCGCTTCCCGCGAAGGGCGGCTCTGGAACAGCCCCGAGACCGTAGATTCTTTCACCATCGATCCCTCCTATTGGCAAACCTGGTGGTTTCGCGCAGGCGCTGCGGCGTTCACTACCCTCCTCATCCTGCTGTTCAGCCGATTGAGAGGCATCCGGCTGTCGCGACAGCTGCACGTCCGTTTTCAGGAGCGGCTCTCCGAGCGTACCCGTATTGCGCAGGAATTGCACGATACGTTGCTGCAGAGTTTCCAGGGACTCATGCTGCGCTTCCAGACGGTAAACAATTTGCTGCCCATGCGGCCCGCGGAGGCGAAGCAGGCTCTTGAAGAGGCTCTGGACCGCGCCGACTGCGCGCTCATCGAGAGCCGCAGCGCCATTCAGAATATTCGTTCTGTTTCATCGGCGTCGAACCTGGCGCAAGCGATCAACAACATCATGGCCGAGATGGCGCAGGAATATGCGCAGGAAGGCGATCACCCACCCGGCTACTCAACTGTGACTGAAGGCGCGCCGAAGCCCTTGAATCCATCGGCGAACGTTGAGGTGCTACGCATCGCGCAAGAGTCTCTGCGCAACGCATTTCAGCACGCGAGCGCCAGCCGTATCGAGGCAGAGGTCACGTTTGGCGAGTCACATCTCTGCATCCGGTTTCGTGATGATGGCGTGGGCATTGATCCCGACATTCTCAAGTTCGGCCACCGCCTGGGCCATTGGGGACTGATTGGAATGAAGGAGCGCGCATCCCAGTTAGGCGCGACGCTGGACGTTTGGAGCAAGCCCGGCGCAGGCACGGAGCTGGACCTGAATGTGCCCGGCAACATCGCCTATGCCGGATTCAAAAACAAAAATGGGTTCCGCGCGCTTAGGAAGAGGTTTGACAAACGACATGAGCACTGATGCCCATCAGATCCGGATTCTGACCGTTGACGATCATCCACTGCTGCGTGACGGCGTTGCTTCGCTGGTCGGCACCCAGTCCGACATGACCATTGCCGGGGAGGCCGCGAGCGGCCGCGAGGCGATCGAGATGTTTCGCAAGCTCCGGCCCGACGTCACATTGATGGACCTTCGCATGGCGGATATGGGCGGAATGGAAGCGATGACCCGCATCATTACCGAGTTCCCTGACGCCAAGATCGTCGTGCTGACGACTTACAGTGGAGATACGCAGATTGTGCGAGCTCTCAAAGCGGGCGCTCAGGGATACCTTCTGAAGGGGCTTTTGCGCAAGGAACTGCTGGAAACCATCCGCGCGGTTTATGCCGGCAAGAAGCGGGTTTCGCCGGAAGTGGCAAGCCAGGTGGCAGAGTATGCGGCAGACAGTTCGCTGACCTTGCGCGAGATCGATGTGCTTCAACTCGTCGCCCAGGGCA
This sequence comes from Acidobacteriaceae bacterium, assembly GCA_030039675.1. Lineage (GTDB taxonomy): Bacteria > Acidobacteriota > Terriglobia > Terriglobales > Acidobacteriaceae > Telmatobacter. Next base: position 1,785 of record JASHVE010000088.1, read on the forward strand.
ATGCCAACAAGCTGATTGCCGATCGTCTTGACATCACGGAGGACACGGTCAAAGCCCATGTCAGGAGCATTCTTTCCAAGCTCGGAGCAAACGACAGGACGCATGCGGTGACGATCGCGCTGAAGAGAGGCATCATCGATCTCTGACTACTCGAAAGGAGTAGGTCCCGTTTCACCTTTTTGGTATGTGGGAGTCTGCGGATTTTGTGTAGATTGGGACCACAGCGAAGGTGTACACCTGCAACGCCTCTTTTCCATGTTCCCGAACGGTTGGCCAGGCGGAGCGCTTCTGCTGCTCCGGCTCACGGACGGGCTACTTCTCATCAACGGCTGCATTGCCTGCTGGCTCGAAAATCCACACCGCATCATTGGACTTCTGCCGACCGGTGCAGCGGCCGTTGCGGTTCTGCTTGTGGTAGGACTTTGGACCCCAGTCACCGGCATACTTGCGGCTGCAGCCGGAGTTCCTCTCTTCATTCAAGGCGCCAATGACCTGCGAACCCTGATTTGCATGATGACCATCGGCATCGCGGTGTCGATGCTCGGTCCCGGCGCCTTCTCAATCGACGCAGCGATCTTCGGCCGCCATCGCCTGGATCTTCCCGACCGCTAATTTGAAACGCGCCTTCTCAGCTTTGTCAGGCTTCGGCTCCCCCATTTTCGCGGCAGGTCTCGACCTGCGTGCGGAGAGCCTCATTCTTCTGCAGCAGATAGCACACGAGTTCCTGTAAGCGGCTGTTTTGCTTTTCGAGCGCGTGCAGCTTGTCCATCCAGTCTCCAGACTGGATTGCGTGCACCCTACCCTGAACCGGCGCTGCAAGTGCGGTTAGTGTCGAATACGAGAAAATCATGCGAGCCTCCGACCGGACTGACGTTCCTTTCGATGGCAATCCAGATCCTGTTCGAATCATTGTGAGTGAATGTGCGCCGTCAGCGACACCAGCATTCGAGCGAAATAGTCATCCTTCTTTCGAGTAGACATACTTTCGTATGGCCACAAAAGTCTGGGTGTTCGATTACCCGAATTAGGGATATGGCTTTCGCTCTAGAGTGGGTTGCGAACCAATCGGCGCGCGGCGAGAATGGTTGCATACAACGGCTTGACCCCGGCAGCCGGGCTTGTACGCAGAGCAATGCCGGTTTCGCAGCCAGCATGGTCTAAACCGACCTTGACTGCAATGCGAGATCGGGCCTGTTGAACCAGGCGCCCGGCAGATCCGCCCACTCTCGGCCAGTTCCAGATCGCAAGAATTGGCAAGCTTCCATCCCATGCGCGCCGACAGCTCGATGAGATTGGCGCCGAAACATCCACGGAAATCGGCCCCGTTTCTTCCCTCAAGCGAGATTCATCCAAGGAGGTCAACCATGAATGGTGTGAGTCAGGCCACGTGTCTCAGCATGAACACTGCGGAACGAGCGATTCCGCGAGATGACGAAATCGTAACAGCGGCCCAGGCTGGATCAGCGGGAGCATTCGCAGAACTCCACGCCGTGTATTCCCGGCGCCTGTACAAGACGATCCTTGCCATCACCAAGAATCCTGAAGATGCCGAGGATGCACTTCAGGACACGTTTCTGCGAGCCTATTTGTCGCTCCATGCGTTTGAGGGCCGATCCAACGTCTACTCCTGGCTCACGCGGATTGCCATCAACTCAGCGCTTATGATCCTTCGCAGGCGGCGCGCCCGTCCGGAGACACTATTTGATCCCCACCCTGACAGCTGGGCTGACGCCCCCTGTCCCGAGGTTAGAGATTCTGCTCCGAATCCTGAGCAGATCTATCAACTGAACCAGTTACGCGGCAGAATGCTGCGTGCAATCCGTAACCTTGATCCAGGCCTGCGCACACCACTTCAGATCCAGATGACACAAGACATGTCCGTGAGGGAGATCGGCCGGGCGCTGAACATCTCGGAAGCCGCTGTGAAAACCCGCCTGCATCGAGCACGCCGGCGGCTTTCTTTCGCGCGAGACTTGAAACGTATAAAATCCAATCGGCCGAACATTGGTTCCAACGCGTTGTAGAGCGACGGGCCACCGCCGCCGTCTCCCCGGGGTAATGAGCAGCAGCACTGGGGAACATGCCGGTTTCCGTTGTTCCGGGTTATAACGACCCTGGAACCGCTATAGCCAATGCGGTTTAGGATGGTGGCCTGCGGATTTTCGTTCGATCTTTTGCCTGACCGATGCGAGCGCGTCGGCGGTTGCGGTGCAAAAGAACAACGAGACCGAAAGCAAGCCCATTCCAAGGCGCGAAATCTTGTGCGAAACCACACAGCGTTCGGATGAATCCGTTATAGAGGATCCAGGACTCAAATCCTGATCGCAGATGAGGTATTTTACATGCAAACGCTACGGGATGTTCTAAATCAGGTGGGAAAGCGCGGCGCCGCGGTTGGACATTTCAACGTCTCTGACCTTGTTCTGTTGAAAGCGGTCTTTAGCGCCGCCAAGGACCTGAGTGTGCCGGTGATTGTCGGTGCGTCCGAGGGCGAGCGGGCCTTTATGGGAGTCCGCCAGATCGCGGATCTGGTAAAGAGCCTGCGTGATGAGTTCGACTATCCGATTTTTCTCAATGCAGATCACACCCACTCGCGTGCAAGCGCAGAGGAGGTGGCGAAGGCGGGGTTTGACTCGATTGTTTTCGACCTCTCGGCCCTGCCGTTCGAACAAAATATCCGGCAGACCCGGGAAGCTGTAGCCGCGCTCAAGGAAATTCATCCTTCGATGCTGGTGGAGGGAGAGATTGGTGACATCGGCAGTGGCTCCGAAATTCATGAAACCATGTCCGCCATGCAAAGACCGTTGACAACTCCGGAGGAGGCGCGGCAATTTGTGGACGCGACGGGCATCGATATTCTCGCTCCAGCCGTGGGGAACATGCACGGCATGTCCATGAGCATGGTGCGGGGAGAATCGAACAAGCACCTGGATATCGAGCGGATTGCAGCGATCCGGAAGGCTGCCGGAGTACCGTTGACCCTGCACGGTGGATCGGGAACCGACGATGATGATTTTCGCAAGGCCATCGCCGCCGGCATCAGCATTGTCCATATCAATACGGAATTACGGGTTGCATGGCGACGGGGCCTCGAAGACAGCCTGGCCGGTAAACCGGATGAGGTCGTTCCCTATAAGATTCTCCCTCCAGTCGTCGAGTCTGTGAGGGAAGTGGTCAAATCACGGCTAGGACTCTTCAGCAACCCGAGTTTGGTTGTACAGGAACACGCCTCGAAGTCCTGAGAGGCTTATTGGATTGGCTCTCGCTCACTTAACGTCGGGCAGCCGTCAACTGTACGCTGATCGGCGCCAGCAGGTTTGCGGCTAGGAAAGCCTCAGGGCAGTATCATTTCCTTCCAACCGCTCTAAACATCTTCCTTCGGTGCACACAAATTCGGGAACTGCTATAGCTTGAGACATCGCGCGTCTCAGGCAAGATTGGGGAGATCAAAAGCTGCGCAGAAGAAGGTCTCTTGCGCTCCCGAGCACCTTCTCCCGCATCGCGGGTTCAGGCAGCATGCGAGCAAGCTCGATGGCTCCGATCATGGTTGAAAAAATCGCAAAGAAGGCACGTTCTCTGTCTGCGGCACGCCGGCCAGGCATGAAGGGGAGCATTCGGCCCTTGTAATTGACCAGCTCAGAGAGGATCTGACCTCTCATTTTTTTGTCGACCCGCGCCAGGTCCGGTGCGAGTGCCGTCAGGGGGCAGCCCCTCTCGGCGTGATCGCAGTAATCCGGATTGAGGTAGGTCTTTACAATCGCCGTCCACGGCTCATCGGTGCGCGACTGTTCCGCGGCGCCGACAAGTATTTCTTCAATTTCGCGGAAGGCCTCATGCAGCGACTCGAGAATCAGATCGTCCTTGCTCTCGAAATGCTTGTAAAAGCCTCCGTGCGTCAAACCGGTGTCGCGCATCACCGTCGAAACCGCTGCACCGCTCAGACCCTCGGTGCGTAAGCGACGCGAGGCATCTTTCACAATCTTCTGATGGATTTCCGCCTTGTGTTCGGGTCGGTAACGCATAGTTCATCATACGATGTGCGAAATCATCCCACGATGTATTTTGTCTGTTCATTGCAGGCGAAGAAAAAACTGCATCGATAGGATTATTACGATAATCCTATCGATGCGGAGGTCGATGTGTGACAGCTTGAGGATCGGGTAGACATGGTGGATCGACTGGCGCTCACGACCGCCTCCGACCCAGTACCGGAGTTCAAGTTACGGCGCGGGTATAAATTCGAACTGGAAAAATTCGGGCGGTCGGGATTCTCGACTACGCGATCGGACGTCGTGGCGCCGCCGCGCGCATTGGAGTGCCCCATCCATCTGGAGGCGAAACTGAGCCGCGACCAGAACTGGCTTGATAGATCCGCAACCTCTGTGCAGCTTCGCCAT
>JASHVE010000089.1 GCA_030039675.1 Acidobacteriaceae bacterium
AGCCTATTCAAGGATTGGCGGCCGCCGAGGCCCAAGGTCGTTTCCCGCTGTTTGGGCAGGCCGGTCGCAAATTCGCCTGCACCGAACCCGGAGGGGATCCGGTTTGCATCCTGCTGATCATAGAGCTCGACATACGCTTCGGTGCTGTCAGAGAACTCATGGCCCAGGAGCAACCCGCGGCCCCAGCTCTGCGGCACCGAGTGGTTGCCGAAGTTATATCCAACCTCGCCGTCGTAGCGAATGGGGCCAATGCGTCCGTTGATCTCGACGGGAAGATAGAAAGCGGGACCGGAGGCAACCAACCCGCGAGCGACAGCCCGCGTTGGATTATTGAGAAAGAGTTGCGGATACGTGGAGATACTCAAGTTGACTGGCCGCTCAGGGCTGCCGGAAACCGTCGGGGCATCGCCTGCGGGGCCGAGCAGTTCTCCATCTGCTGGTGCATGTCTGAAGGCGGCCAGCAGCCCCGTACCGAAACGGTTGCGGAACACCGGATCACCAGTGTGACGCTCATAGAAACGCCACTTGATGCCCAGAAGGCTTTCGCCGAGGCCGCCGATCACCTGGCCCGTGACTGCGGAATTGCCCGGAGAAGCGGATTGCGGGCGCGTCTCCTCGATCGCGATGGGAAGTTCATATTTGAGTTGAATGCGATCGCCAAGGCCGTAATTGAAATCGAAGTCCGGGACCTGATACGAGCCGGCCTCGGGGTTACGATCGCCGATCCAGCCGAAATTGATCTCCCAATGTTTGTTCCCGGGTGTTTCGGGGTCATCGGTTCGAAAGGGCGGGCCGCCTTGTGCGCGGGCAATCCCGGCAACGGCGGCAAAGAAAGCAAAAACCATGATTGCCCGGAGAGGCCATTTACGACGAGAGGGCTTGAGAGACGTAAGGTTCACTCTCAGGAAATTAGGGCAGCGGCCTTAAATGGCGGTTGAAAGAAGATGAAATCGGCTAAATCTTTATCTTCCACTGCCACCACATCCCGGGGTTTACACGTTGAATGGAAGCTCTGTAAGGTGTTTCGTATCTCGATAGCTTATTGAAAGCGGGCCGTTCAGAGAAAATCCTTTCATGTTCGGTTCATGTTTGCTTCATTCCACCACTCTAGGGTGTCGGTTGTGTTTGACCTCCCATGAAACACGACCGCCTTGGTTCTGGTGGGTATCTCCAATTCGGAGTTCATCGAAATCCATGCGAATGCGATCATTTGCTCTGCTTGTGATATGCCTCTGTCTTTCGGCTGCCTGTACAGCCCAAACCGAGAACCGTTCCGGACCTGTCGACCCCGCTTTGCCTGCCTACAAGCCACAGCAAGTACCCATGCCGCACGATCACGGCTACGTCATGCCGGATGGCTCCATTCGCATCGTCGGCTTTGATGACATGGCGGGCATTGTCGAGAGGTGGGATCAGGAATTCGAGCGGACGCATCCGGGATTCCGGTTTACGCCGATTCTCAAGGGGAATGACACGGGCATACCGGCCATCACCTATGACATGGCTGCCTTCGCACCAGAGGGAGGCGGCGCAACCCTGCTGGAACTACTGCCGTACGAAAAGATCTATGGCTCCAAGAAGAACCCCGTTGCCGCGCTGATCATCCGCGTGGGCCACGGGTCGCTCAATCCGGCAGCGAAGATGAGCCCGCTCGCGATCGTCGTGAACCCTGGCAACCCGATCAAGTCACTGACAGAAGCCGAGGTCACCTCGATCTTTTCAACCGGTGGCGGTACCGGCGACATCACCAACTGGAGCCAGATTGGCGCGGGCGGCGTGTTGAGCGACCAGCCCATCCATCCGGCGGGCCTTTATTGGGATGCCTATTCGCGTCCGGAAGACCCGCACATGGGCGAATACATGATGTATCGGCATATGGGCGAGTTTCCGGGATATGTCTTTTCGCCGAACTACGATCAGTTTCTGTACTACAGAGATGTAGTGAAAAAGGTAGCGGCGGACCCGTTGGCTATTGGGATTGTCGCGCTGAACAAGGTGGATTCGAGCGTGCGCGTGGTGCCGCTGGTGGAAGCCGACGGACATATACTGACGATCGGCGATGTTCAGGACCTGATCGCGGACAAGTATCCGTATGAGCGGGATTTGTATATCTACATCCGGCGGGAACCGGGCACACCATTTGAGCCATTTGTGAAAGAGTACATGCGCATGATCCTGTCGAAGCAGGGTCAGCAGGCGATCGCGGAGGACGCGAAAGGATATCTTCCGCTCAATGCAGAAGACGTGCAGTTCGAGCTCAAGAAGCTGGACACTGCGGATACGTGGGCGCCGCGTTCGGTGCAAGGCCCGAAGCTCAATTTCCCATTTCCCTCACCAGAGCCGGAAGGTAAGTAATTATGTTGATCAAGCATGTGATTATCCGATTGTCCGCTCGTTCGCGCGCTTCGCTTTCCTGTGCCGGCATGCTGGCGGCTGCTGTTTTCATGGCCGTGGCTCATGCTCAAACTGATCCTGCGCAACTGGCCTATGTTCCGCAGCACGTAACCGTGCCCCTGAGCCGGCCCTATACGGTGGCGCCGGGCACGGTATTTGTGGCGGGAAACGACGTTCTGATCCCGCTCTTTACCAAGCTCGATGCGCGCTGGGAGCAACTGGAGCCCGAGGTAAAGTTCAAGAAGATCATGATGGGTTCAACGCTATCGATCGAAGGCCTGGTGTCGGAGAAGTCGGCCTTCGGGCCGATTGGACGGGGCAATCGCCGGCCGGAGATTGACGAATTTGTGCAGCGCTTCGGGTACCCGCCCACATACATCAAAATCGGATACGACAGCAATCCCAACAACAAGCTTTCCACTGGAATCTGGGTCAACGCGAGCAACCCGATCAAGCAGATCACCCTGGCGCAGGCCGCGGCCGTGTTTACTACGGGCGGCGGTACCGGCGATATTACCCACTGGTCGCAATTGGGCGTTGGGGGCGACTGGGGGCCGCTGCCGATTCATGCGTACGTCACCCGTGATACCCACGCCATTCTGGCCATGATCGACGAGATGCGCGACAAGTTTGGCGGGCAGCCGTTTTCACCTCTCGTGGAATGGGTCCCAACCGAGGAGAGCGCGATTGACGCGGTGGCGCAGGACGCCTATGGCATGGTTCTGATGGACTACTGGAACAATGTCGCGGAGATGAAGGGCGTCACCACCTGGGCGCATCTCGCCGATTTCGGACCCCACATCAAGTTCGTGCCCATGGTAATCGACGATAAGGGAACACTCTCAGACGGAACGATGAATGGCCCGCTGCATCCCATGGCCTCGGCGATCGGGATCAATATCAACAAGGTTCCGGGCAAACCACTCGACCCCTGGTTGAAGGCGTACTGCGAATTCCTGTTGTCAAAGGATGCGCAGGAGATTATCGGTTCGCCGGAGATGCGTGAAGTAGGATTTCGTCCGCTTCGGCCCGATGAAGCCGCTGAAGAGCTCAAGAAAATCGAATAAGAGGATCAGCCAATACGTGCATTATGACGCGATCGGCGCCGGCTGCACAGCGCGCGACAGGGAGGATACTTGGCTCAAAAAAACGCCTACGCAATCGAAGCGCCGACCGCGAACAAACACCTCATACGCTGGGTTGAGAAGATGGCCGATCTGTGCCAGCCGGATCGCATTCACTGGCTGGATGGTTCGGATGAGGAAGACGCCGAGTTGAAGCGCCAACTTATTGCCGCGGGGACCTTGACTCCGCTGGACGCGGCGAAGTGGCCAGGCTGCTATTACGCCCGCTCCAGCCCCAGCGATGTCGCCAGGGTGGAAGATCGCACGTTTATCTGCTCGCTCTCCAAAGACAACGCCGGACCCACGAATAACTGGGAAGATCCTTTCGTGATGCGGCGCAAGCTCAAGGTGCTCTTCCGCGGCTCCATGCGCGGCCGCACCATGTACGTCATGCCGTTTTCCATGGGACCGATTGGCTCGCCCATGTCGCAGATCGGTGTGCAGCTTACGGACTCCGCATACGTCGTGATAAACACGCGAATCATGGCCCGCATCGGCTTGCCCGTTTATGCCGAGATCGATAAGGACGAAAAGCGTGTGGTGCCGTGCGTACACTCGGTAGGCGCGCCGCTGTCCAAGGACGAGAGGGATGTGCCCTGGCCGCAGAACGGCACCAAATACATCGTGCACTTTCCAGAGACGCGCGAGATCTGGTCGTACGGCTCGGGCTACGGCGGCAACGCGCTGCTGGGCAAGAAATGTTTTGCGCTGCGCATCGCCTCGAACATCGCCCGCGACGAAGGCTGGATGGCGGAGCACATGCTTATTCTTGGCGTCGAATCGCCCACCCGCGAGAAGACCTACGTTGCGGCGGCATTCCCCTCGGCCTGCGGCAAGACCAATCTCGCCATGCTCATTCCGCCCGCTGGATTTGAGGGCTGGAGGGTCTGGACCGTCGGCGACGACATCGCCTGGATCAAGCCCGACAACAATGGCCAGCTTCGCGCCATCAATCCCGAGGCCGGCTTCTTCGGCGTGGCGCCGGGCACCAGCGAAAAAACCAATCCCAACGCCATGGCTACGCTGCGCGCTAACACGATTTT
>JASHVE010000090.1 GCA_030039675.1 Acidobacteriaceae bacterium
ATGCCCAGGGAGGTCTTGCCCACTCCCGGCGGCCCGACGAAACACAGAATCGATCCCTTGGGATTCTTCACCAGTTGCCGCACGGCCAGAAATTCGAGAATGCGCTCCTTGATCTTTTCAAGCCCGTAGTGATCTTCATTGAGCACCTTCTCCGCGTACTCAATCGATCGCGTCTCCTTCGAGCGCTTCTTCCACGGCACCGCCAGCAGCCAGTCAATGTAATTGCGGCTCACCGTGGACTCAGCCGACATGGGTGGCATCGCTTCCAGCTTCTTCAGCTCCTGGACCGCCTTGTCCAGCACATCCTTCGGCATCCCGGCCGCTTCAATCTTTTTGCGCAGCTCGTCAAACTCGCTCTTCTCGCCGCGGCCCAGCTCCTTCTGGATCGCCTTGATCTTCTCGTTGAGGTAGTACTCCTTCTGCGCCCGCTCCATCTGCCGCTTCACGCGCGACTGGATGTTGCGGTCCAGATCGAGCTTCTCAATCTCCACATCGAGCACGTCCGCAATCCGCGCCAGCCGCGATGCGGGATCGAAGATCGCCAGCAGCTCCTGCTTTTCCTCAATGCCGATCTGCAGATTCGCGGCGATCGTGTCGGAGAGCTTCGCCGGCTCATCCATGCGCACCGTGGCAATAATGGTCTCGTAGTTGAGCGACTGCTGCAGCTTCACGTACTGCTCGAACAGCGAAGTCACCCTCTGCATCAGCTGCTCCGCCGCAGGCGTCATCTCGAACTGCGATTTACCCGTGCGCACCGTGGCCACAAAAAATCCGTCGCGGTCAGTCACGTCGACGGACTTGGCGCGTTCCACGCCTTCGACCAGAACCTTGATGTTGCCGTCGGGCATCTTCACGCTCTGCACAATGTTGCAGATCGACCCGACCTGGTAGATGTCCTTCGCCTTCGGCTCGTCGATCGACGCGTCGTGCTGTGTGGCGAGAAAAATCTTGCGGTCGCCATTCAGCGCTTCTTCCAGCGCGCGCACGCTCGACTCGCGGCCCACCACAAACGGAGTCATCATATAAGGGAAGATGACCATGTCGCGGATGGGCATCATGGGCAGTTTGCGCAGCTCGGATTTTTCTCGGGAAGCAGTCATAGACAACACCTGGGCATTAGACGCGTGAACCCTGCTCCGGCTTCGGCCGGTCAAGTCCAGGGCTCCTGTTGGGATTGTACAGCGGAACGGGTTGAGGGCGAAGTTTTCCTGCCTGGCTGACGCGGCGCATTTGCTTCCGACTGCGATCGGTGATAATGAGTCATTCCCGTTCAAGGAGAAGTTGGATGGCAGAACCCATCATCGCGCAGAAAGGCCCCTATGAGGTCAACGTAGAGGCCGGCAAGAGCTACCTGTGGTGCGCCTGCGGCCGCAGCGCCACGCAACCGTTTTGCGACGGCAGCCACTCCGGCACCGGCCTCACGCCGATCAAGTTTGAAGCTGGCGAAACCGGAACCGTCTGGCTCTGCGGCTGTAAACGCACCGGCGACAGGCCCTTCTGCGACGGCACCCACTCCGGGCTCTAACAGCAGCACCTTAATGGGCGCCCCATCTTAGCCGCGTCTTGTGCGGCTACAGCGGTTCCACAGTTGCTGTATCCCGAAGCGACTGCAGCAGAGTGGCATTTTCCTCAAGAAAATGCCACCCTCCTCAGCTTCGGCAAGGGCACATAAACTGTGGAACCGCTCTAAGGTGGGAAAGCAAAACTCCATCCCATCCAGTCATGCGCTCACAACCCCGCCGCCTCCATCCTCATCGCGTAGAGCGAGTGATGCGTCAGAATATACAGCGTGCGCCGGTCCGCTCCGCCGAACACCAGATCGATCGGCCGCTCCGGCACATCGATTCTCTCGATCATCTTCCCTTCCGGCGAATACACCAGGATCTGCCCTGCAGCCACATACACCTGCCCGCGCTCGTCCTGCACTACGCTCTCGCCGCCCGTCTCCGCAAACAGCTTCAGGTCCGTCAACGATCCCGCCGCCGTCACTGTGCCTTTGTACGTCTTCTCCGCGTCTTCCGTGGTCACATAAAACGGCTTGCCCGGCACGGCCGGTTGCAATCCAAAGGTCCGCAGCAGATCAGCCATCTTCGTGCCCCACTCCATGTGTCCCTGCACAAACTCATCGCCCGCCGAAATGTACGCGCTCCCATCCGGCGCAACATACTGCCAGTTTCGCGGATTCGAAAACTGATGCAACTCATACACGCCCGCCGGCAAATACTCCACCGCCGCACCGCGCTCCTGCGCCTGCTGCTGATCAATCATCTTGATCTCGCCTGCGAGCCCATCCGGCCGCAGCGTATACACCTTGCCCGCGCCGCTTCGCGACACCACCAGCAGATCGCCCGCCTTGTCGAAGGCCAGATTCTCCGGCTGGAGCGCTTCGCTGGCCACCACCACGGCCTCGCGATTCTCCGCATCCCACTTGTAGATCCGCTGCCAGTGCGTATCCACGAAGTAAAGCGTGCCCTTCGCATCCACCGCACCGCCCGAAGCCGAGAAGAACCCATCCGCGAGCTTCTCCACTTTCTCGGCCGGCATCGCTGGCGTAATCGCACTCTGCGTTCCCGGCACATCGAGCAACGCAAACTCACGCGCCCGCACCTCGGCATGCTGCGTTGAATCGACCACCGAGTTATCGAACGAAACCTTGCTGTTGCTGTCCACATGCATGTTGCGGATGCGAATCCCGGTCGACTCCGACACCTTCACCGCATAA
>JASHVE010000091.1 GCA_030039675.1 Acidobacteriaceae bacterium
ACGCGTGTGATTCTCACCCAGATCATTGCCGAGGGCGCTAAGACTCCGGATTCCAGCTTCCCGCTCGATATTCTCCGTCAGATGGTAATCGCTTCGGGCCGCGCAAGCCAGGAGAGCGCGCTTCGATACACCAAGGCCATGCTGGACTTGTACCAGAGCACCTATCGGGCAATGGCTCCGGCTCTGAATCCATTCGAGTTCATGCAAAGCGCCGCAGCGCCCGTTGCGCCGCCGGTTGAGCAAGTTCCGGGCGAACCGGGCTCCCGCTCCGGCCGCAGCAACGGACGTGACGTGGATGAAGTCAACCGTCTCAAAGACCGGGTGGCTGAATTAGAAAAACTCGTTCTCACGCTTGCATCCGAAAAATCTCGCCGTAAGAAGACGGCGGGAAAGCGGCCCACGCACAAGAAGTAAGCATCTGTGCATCATGCGGGCCGCAAGGGACTGCCGGCCGTGCCGCCGATGCCAGCACAGCAGGTCTTCGGCCATGTAGGAATCGAGCGGTACTTCCCTGTGCTCCAGATCACTGCTCCTCATCTGCCGCAAAGAAGAGACTAACGATAGCGTCTTCACAGAACGGCAATATGAGGCAAAGCGAATGAGCGAACAAAAGACGGCGATTCCCACTGTGATTATGGACGGAAACGAAGCTGCAGCTTCGGTTGCCTACCGTCTCTCCGAGGTGATCGCCATCTACCCGATAACCCCGTCGTCGCCCATGGCCGAGTGGGCCGATCAGTGGCGAGCGGAGGGGAAAACGAATATCTGGGGCGCCTTGCCCATCGTGGAAGAGATGCAGAGCGAGGGTGGAGCAGCCGGCGCGCTGCACGGCGCATTGCAGGCTGGGGCCTTCGGCACCACCTTTACCGCTTCGCAAGGCCTGCTGTTGATGATCCCCAACATGTTCAAGATCGCCGGTGAACTCACCCCGGCCACGATGCACGTTACCGCACGCACGCTGGCCACTCATGCGCTCTCCATCTTCGGCGACCACTCTGATGTGATGGCCTGCCGCTCGGCCGGCTGGGCCATGCTCTCGTCTAATTCCGTGCAGGAAGCGCATGACCTGGCACTCGTCGCCCACGCTGCAACGCTCCAGGCGCGCATCCCGTTCCTCCATTGCTTCGATGGTTTCCGCACCTCGCACGAGATCGACAAGATCATTCCCATCACGGACGAGATCATTCGCGCCATGGTCGACGAGGAGCACCTTATCGCTTTTCGCCGGAGTGCTCTCAGTCCCGACCGTCCCTTCATCCGCGGCACGGCGCAGAATCCCGACATCTTCTTCCAGGCGCGCGAAGCCTGCTCACCGTTCTACGCGGCCGTTCCTGGCATTGTGCAGGAGGTGATGGATCGCCTGGCCACGCGCTCCGGCCGCGCCTATCACCTCTTTGATTACTACGGCACAAAGGATGCTGAGCGCGTGATGGTGTTGATGGGCTCAGGCGCCGAAGCCGCCGAGGAAGCCGTGGATGCGCTTACGCGTCAGGGCGAGAGGGTCGGCCTCGTCAAAGTGCGCCTCTATCGGCCTTTCGACTGCAACGCGCTGATCGCAGCGCTCCCCGCCGCTGTCAAGTCCATCGCCGTGCTTGACCGCTGCAAGGAGCCCGGCGCTGCCGGCGAGCCGCTTTATCAGGACACCTTTTGTTGTGGCGCAACAACGGCCGGTTTGCGCCTGGCGCAATTCCTACAGGCGGACGATTGGGTTGTCGCGTTGGAGGCCAAGCCTCGTACTGCAGAAATGCTCGAAACGGATACCGAAGGTGCGCCGCGTGTCGTTCCATATTTTTCTGAATTTGGGACTGCGCGCCCAGCGCATGAATAGAATGGCCCAGCCGCGATTATCGGGGTGGTCCCAGAAGTCGTCCAAACGGAGATCAAGGAAGACATTTTCCATGAGTTGAATCAACTCAAGTCCGATGCAGAGCTCGGCGTCGTTATAGCCTCTACCGGGATCAGAGGGAGCAGGGTTCGCATTTTCCGCATTGGGCTTGGCGAGAGTGACAAGTTCCTTCATAAAACCAAGCAACTCGATGGACGCCCTGAATTTTTCCCACATCTCGATTAGGGCTTTGGCATGCGCGAGGAACTTTTCACTGGGCGGGCCCGCGGGAGCCAGCAGATCGAAGATCGTTTCTGCGATCAGGAACAAGTCGTCGCCCGGCACGATGCCTTGGAACGACTTGCGGACCATGTGCAGCCCAAGCATGCGATAGCTCTCGAATTGGTCCTCGGAGTAAAACTGATCTGCGGTGGACTCATGCGGAAACGTGGGATGTGTGCTGCGGTATTGCGTGATGCTGACGTCCTCATCGCCCGTCATAGAGGCTTTGAGATACATTAGATAGCCGATTTCTCCGGTGCAGTATTTGATCACGCCTACTGCGCAGTGTGAGCGGCTGTAGCCGTTCTCCTGCGGGCGAATTGACTTCACGTCGAGGTCGATAACAGCGCCGAAGTCCGTCTGGCATAAACGAATCATCTTGCCCAATCCGCCGAACTGCATCTCTAGGTCGGCTTCGGCGTCGCACGCGACAATCAATTTGCAACGGCGACGAATCAGCTCGTAGATCGCAAGGTTCTCGAAGTGGCCGCCGTCGGACACGTTTATGTAATCGCTTCTATCGTCTGCTACTCCGAAGAGCTCTGCGCAGAGAGGTTTGAGACTGGAACCCAACCCTCGCTTTTGCCATTTGCGCCGGCCCGGATTCGGAAACCACCAGCCCAAGCGAACGTTGAACATGGTGAGAAGGAATGCTACGAGCGGGGACGTATTGTAGCCCATATTGGCACTAACCGCGGCGCCCGAGATGGCGACAGCTTGCCCGAGTTGTACGCCGTTGGCAAAGCCTCCCCTGAACTGTTTGGAGCCTTCCGAATCCTCAACAATCGTCGGGGCATAGCCGACGCGGGATTCGCCGCTGCCGCAACGAAGCGAAGTGAGCGTGAACGAGGCGCCGCGGCGCGTGTTCAAAGCAGGATCGGAACTGCCACCGAGATTAAGCGAGCAATTGATAATTGGGAAAGGTCCGCGGTATGGACTGCAATCCCGAATGCTCTCCGGTTGGGTTCGCAGTCTGCTTCCTTGACGCAGGATGCCTTCGCCCGGTGAGTCGGTACGAAATCGCCAAAGACCGAGATCGTCGCGAAAGTCGAACTTAGTAAACTCGTTGGGCCTCCGGTTACCGCGCATCCATCGCGTCGCACCCAAATAGCAGCGCACAAGACGGTTGCGGTAAAACTGGCTGAACCCGAAGATATTGATCTCGAAGAAATTGGAGAAGACGATGCCGGCGGCGAACACCACAATTCCCGCTTCCGCCAGATTCCAAATATTCAGTTCGAAGAAGATATGCAGCGCGTGGGACCGGCTCACCGCGTAGTCTGGACCGAAGATTTCGAACAGCAGGATGTAGAGGAGCGTAGATCCAAAGAAAAAGCTGCCGAGGATGAAGAGCAGGCCGCCGGCTTTGGCAAGTATCTCGAGCTTTTGTGAGTTGCCGGCACCGGTTGTCTTGCTGCTATTGCCCGCCAGAAGACCGCCGATCACGGTTCCGAACCAGCCCAGCACGGCTGTCCACTTGATCTTGTGCGTCCAACTGCTGCTCGGTCCCGCGTCTCTGAAAAAGTTGAGAACCATCCAAGGCCCGAAGATGGCGACGCCGGTAATGAAGAGGCCCACACCGGTGAAAATGCCAAGCCAGGTGCCGAAGCGGGTCCACCATTCGCGCTGGGCTTCGTTTGAGTTGCGCCCGGTGAGGCCGATGAGCAGGAGAATACAGACGGTAAAAGCCACAAGCACCATGGCCGGTCCGAAGACATAAGCGAGGCTGTTGCCGCGGTCTCCCAGGGCCGACCAGCTACGGAAGAGATAGAAGATGGCTACCAGCTCGAGATAGAGCACGCCGGTGCAGATGAGAACGACCAACGGAGATATCTGGAACTTCCGCCAGCGAAGTGTATTCCAGGCAAAAAGGAAAAAACCGGCTGCCGCGGGAATGAGAATAAGCAGCCAGGGTCTCCAGGCCGCTGCCAATATCTCGGAGTAAGAGGAAACGCCGTCCAGGGCTATCCAGGCCTGCGAGTGCAGCGGGGCATGGAACCAGAAGCAGGAGCATAGTGCGCACGCGCCCAACCATCCAGGAAGAA
Source organism: Acidobacteriaceae bacterium (assembly GCA_030039675.1). GTDB lineage: Bacteria > Acidobacteriota > Terriglobia > Terriglobales > Acidobacteriaceae > Telmatobacter. The sequence goes on from JASHVE010000091.1 coordinate 4,153, forward strand.
CCGCGGTTGGCAGCACCCGGCCGCCGCCGCCGAGCTTTACTTGCAGGCTCTCTGCAATGCAGAGCAGGCTGTCGAGCCACCCTAATGCTTCAGGATGCTTATTCACATACTGCCGCAGCCACAACCGCATATTGCTCGCGGGCCGTTTTACCAACCCAGCAATTGTTTCGACCCAGCTGGAGATGGGCCCAGGATGATTTGTAGCGCGGCCCGCCAGGTTGCCCAGATAGTAGAGACTGGCCGTGGCCACAATGAATGCAGCGCAATAGGCGACCCAGGCGGAAGCGGAGCATCCGCCGGCGAAGGCTGAGCCGGCGTGTACAAACAGGCGCAGTCCAAGTATGGCCGCCATCAACACGGCAAAGAGCCAGGCAACGCCGGTGATCTGAATCAGAAATGTGTTGCGGATCCAACTGTTGATGAGGTTCCATGTATCGGCGCTCAACACACCTGTGCGCGGCGACAGATAACTTGAGTAGGCGCGCAGATGGCGAATCGAGTCGTTCCAGTCCGTCTTGCGGCCAAGCCAATATTGGCTGCGGCGAACATTGCCCACCAGCCACGAGCCGATGAAGCCCCCACCGGAGACGGTCGAAACGTAGTCAAAGTGCCGCAGCAGGTCCAGTTCCTGCAGCCCCTGCAGAATGCCGAGATTCACGGTTGCGCTGCGGATGCCGCCCCCGGAAAAACAGAGGCCGATGAGATTGCGGGGATACTCCGCGCCGGAGATTTTCTTGCTCCAATACTTCGCACAAAACTTATCCGATTTGTTTTGAGCTTCCCTACCGGAAGAATCGCGATTGTCGCTGTCGGAAGAATCTCCGGTGTTTGTATCGAGCTGTGTTCCTGATGACTCCGCATTCTGCCGGGCTTCTTCGCCCGACTGTGAAATCATGGATGGATCGCGGAATCGACGAATCCTTCTCTGCTTATTGATTTCATCCAGCTCTTCGTCGAAGACCTGCCGCCACCTCCAGGTTGTCTCCGGCACCCCTTGGTCGGGATCGGTGCTCGCGGTGACCTCCAGCGCGTTCTGGACAAGATCTAGCACGAAGTCGAAAACAGAACGCAGAGTCTCTTCGGCCCTGAGCAGCTTCTCGGTCTCTTCTTTAGGTTCGTTCCGCAGTACGGAGTTGAAACGCAGAAGTTGCAGCCAATTGTGTTTGTGATATTGCACCCATCCGCTCGGTCCGACATCGGCACGCAGCAGGCGCGCAATCCAATAGAGGTCATTCAGCGCTAGGCGGCCAGCGATCGGATTGGACACCTGCCGGTCCTGCAGCAGGCTCCGGCTGCCCTGTGCCGGGCCTTCGGTCTTGACCGGCGTCGGCTGGTCCTTTGGCGGGTTCAGCTTAAGATAAAAGTCACTACGCCCGATCGCCCAGTCGCGCAGGCCCTTTCGGATTTGCTCAAAGCGCTTCCTCTGCGCTTCGTTCTCTATGGCGACATCGATTTCAGGGCGTAATCCGAGCAGCCATAACTCGAAGGCGGTCGGCTCCTCCAATTCATAGAGCTCCGGTCTATCGGAAATCACATGATAGTCATCGAGAAACTGGAGAGCTGTCTTGATGTCCTCGCTCTTCTGATCGCTTTCCCAGCGCTGACGGAAATCTTTGTAGTAATTAGCGGCGTTCGGGAACTTCTCAATGGGCGGAGGAGAATCCAGAGCAAACTGCAAATAATTCTCATCCCGATTTTCCGCGGTGCAGGGCGGAGGTTCATACGCATGAGACTGGTCGCTTTTATCTGTTGGGTATTGCTGGTTCCGTTGTTGCTCAAGCTTCTTTTGGCCCTGCCGCCTCTTTTGTTTCTCTTGCTCCCATTCCTTCTTAGGAATTTCGAATTCCTCGGTGGAAGGGAGGAACCGGACCCCGAAGTAGAGATATGCATTGACGTAACGCAGGAATGCATTCGAATCGAAGAGATCGACCAGATGTGCCTTAAGTTCATAAGCCAGAGGGTCATTTGCGGAGTCCAGAAGGCCGAGCTCTCGGCGTATCTCGCGGAAGGTCAGCTCTTCAAGGGCCTTGTCGAGCCGCTCTCGCAGAGCCATCAAATCCCTGTCAGCGGAGACAAAGCCGGCGTCATCGTGCGGGCGAAGCGCGCGGCGCAGACAGTCTTCACGGCTGGGCTTACTGCCGAGAACCTTTGAGCCTTTGAACAGGTTGTTCTCCTCCAAGTGCGCGAGTTCTTCGAACACTGACCAGATATCGCCTGGCTGCTGCACATTCTCGTTCATGTGAATAACTCCCCTTGCCGCGACCCGCCTGAAGCCCCGCAGGCAGATACGCAGATTCCGCGATGTCGGCCTTAGAAATGCAAGAAAGGTCTGCGATAAAAGGCTCAAGATTAAATGGGGAGGTGACAAGGTGCACTATGGCCGCCCGTCATCTAACAGAATCCGTTCGGGCCTGTGAATTCCTGAAACGTTATTAAGCCCTTCCCAGTCTCCTATGTCAAGGAGTTTATGATTGCGTTCACTTCCCCCACCACATTCTCGAGATCAATGGTCAATGCGTACCTGATGGACCCTGACCGTGCCTCTCAAAATCCGCACACTACCGCATATGAAATCGCATTTTGAGTGGGCGAATTTATGTCGAAGAGCAGGCAGATGGAAGCGTAGATGGCCGCTGCTCTGAAGCAGTTGGAAGCAGGCCGGAAGGCCGCCGATGCGGTGCTCGGGTGTGGGTGCGGAAGCACCCCATCTATGCCTGAAAGGCGAAGCACAGTGGCATGGATGCGAGCGAAGCCAAGGAGGCCACGCAGCTCCGGGATGAGAACTCGCGGTTGCGGCGACTGTTGCGAATCTGAGCCTCCGAAACGCGGGTTTCCTCGCGCAGCGCACCTCATTAAGGTCCGCATCCGGGAGAACAAAGCCACCGGGAACTAGGAGTTGATTCTTGAATCCTCTCAAGGCGCCGCTGAGGATTACCTGGCAGGTGGAGCGGCAGGCCTGATCGAGTTGACGGCCTCGATGAGATTCGTCACGGCGGCAGCATCGAGCTGATAGAGGGAAGCCTCGTTCTCGCGCCTGGCGATGTAATGGTTTCCCGACTTGGAAAAGAGTACTTTTTCTGTTTGCTTACCGTCGCTCGACGTGACGGTCGCCGCGATGTCGGCATTGGAGAAGCCGCTGCCGGGGAAACCGGTCGCCGCGAGATCGCGGAGCATATCGACGACTGATTCCACGCTCGAACTTTCCACCTTCTTGCCGTTCGACCACCAGTCGCTGCCGCTGCGGCTCAGGAACCAGGCTTTCGCTCCATCGTGAAGTTCGATCTTGCTCGGCTCCTCAAAGCCGAAGTCGAAGAGCTTCTTGTTGCGGTAGTCATCGAGGTTCTTGTCGAGCGCCGTATCCAGGCTCGGGTCCACTTTGTACGTCCCGTCAACGATGCTGGACCTGGCGTAGTCGTCGCCCTTGTCTTTGCGCAGGGTCAGCGTCTGCGCGCCTTGATCCCCGGTCAACGTGACTGTGGCCACCGGCGTGGCTTGTGCAAACGCGGTTGCAGCCTGGCCGTTCCCACTCAGATCCATACTCGCTCCGGCAACGCTGCGCACGAATTCGTCAACCGCAAAGGCATCTGCGCGCATCGGGTTCGGCTTGAGGATCTGCCAGCCGCCTTTGGTGCGCGCAAACTCGATGGTCTGGCCCTTCTTCTCAAGGGACACACGGCTGACCTTGTCCGGTTGCAAGGTGATCAGGCGCTTATCACGCAGGTCATTGAGACCCTTGTCGAAGCTGGTTTTGCTGTAACTGGCGATGGTGAAGACCCGCGGATCGCCGGCGAGCATGGCGTAGACGTCGCTACCGGCCGGTGTGTCGTCGCCTAACAGCAGCTTGCGATCCTTGTGATCGTTCGATGTCATGTCCAGTGTCACAGAGGGATCGTCAAGACCAAATGGCTTCAAGTCAGACGCCTTGTCTTCGACGACGCGGTCCGCATTGAGACTAGACAAGGACCCCAGCAGACCGGACACAGCGTCCTGATCCGCGGCATAGGATTGCGGCGCAGTGATCTGCCATTGATCGCCGTTTCCTCTGACGAGAATGACCGGCTTGCTTCCTTTGCGCGCAAGGGAAAGCTGCGTGATGGACGCGGAATCGAATTTGAGGATGGCAGGGGAAGCGGGCGAGGAAGAAGCGGCGGCCGGCTCCGATGGCTTGCGGTGATTCGACCAGTAAAGCAACCCGCCAAGAGCGGCAAGAACAACAACGGCAATGATCAAGCCACGAAACTTCATCACGGTTTTCCGAGTTGCGCTCGCAGGATGCGAGCATTGTTTGCTACCTGCGCTTCCACCACACTGCTACGCCAGCCATGATGACAATGAGAGGCAGCCCGAACTGGCTGGTGAGACGCACGCGGTTCAACTGGGCGCGCGTCATCGTGATGCGGCGATCGTCCTCCGGTTTGGGGCGGATCGAGATAAGGTCCTCATCTGAAGCAAGCCAATTCACCGCATTGAGCGCGAGGTCCCCATTGCCGTTGAAGCCGATGAAGCGGTTGGCTACCCATGAAGAGCTGCCGACTACAACGAAGCGGCCTTGCGCACTTGGCTTGCCGGTGTTGTAGCTTCCGGCTGCTGCGAGCGTCAACGGTCCCTTCTTATTCTTGGGATCGCGAATGTCGATCGATGCAGAGTTTAGATTGCTTGTAGCCAGGCTGTTATCGGATGAATCAAACAATTTCTGCACGCTGGCCTTTCCGGTGTCCTTGATCTGAACGGAACGAACGAGAGGGAGGCCGACTGCTGTGCCTTTCATGTCGTTGACGATTGGCTGCGAAGCATACTGGGTAACGAGCGCCACCTGGGGGCCGAGGCCTGCAAGCTGTCCGATCGGATTGAAATCGAGCACCAGATCCTTGTCGAGCGTGACACCCCAGCTTTCAAGCAGGCCAACGAGTGCATCGTTGCCGCCGATCGCCGAGCGTCCCATTTGCAGTGGCGGATCGAGCAGGAACATCGCACGGCCGCCATCTTCGACGTACTTCTTGATCGCGTCTACTTCCGGCTGTTGGTAGTCGTGAGTCGGGCCAGCGACAACCAGCGTGGTGCAGTCCTCTGGTACCTCGGCCTTCTGGAGAAGATCGATCGCCTTAGTCTCGTACTCGTCCTTCGCCAGCAGATCCTTGAACTGCGACAGGCCGTCGCGATCGGTATCGTCCAACTGATGCTCGCCGCTGCCGGTCACGAAGCAAACCGTGCGCGTGCTGCCCTTGAGATCGCGAATGAACGCCCCGGTTATGCCTTCCTCATCCATGCTTTTCGCGATTTCGTGTTTGTTGCCGATTTCAACGACCGCGGTGCCGAAATCGCGAATACCGTCCTGCCGGGCGAGCTGGGGATTCTTGTCCGGATCGACGTAGTCCACGCGAATGCGGGGCGAAAGGTTCGCATACTCATCGAGCAGATCCTTGCCCTCGCGGAATCGCGTGCTTTGGTTGAAGTAGACGATGGTTGCGTCCTGCTTCAGCCCTTTTACAATTTTGCTGGTTTGTTCGGAGAGGCTGTAGCGCTTGTTCGAAGTCGTGTCGAGAGACTTGCTGTAACGGTTGGCAAGAATATTGACCACCACGACGGCCGCGATCACCACGAGAGTGTAGACCGCAGCATAGGCCGCATATTTTGTTTGGCGCGCTTTGAGCCAGCGGGTCGCCATCTACGACCTCCAGCGCAGGGACTCCATCGAACGCGCAGTCGCGAAGAGCCCAAGGAAGATTCCGGTGAGATAAAAGACCAGGTCTTTGGAGTCGATCACTCCCCTGGCGAAAGAATCGAAGTGCGTAATCACAGAGAAATAGGCGAGCACAGTAGCCCAGGTAGCGGATTCGTAGCCGGTGACCCACTCAATGACCCAGAGCAGCAGGCAAATGCCAAAGGTCGCGGCGCCGGCAATAATTTGGTTTTTGGTCAGCGTGGAGATAAACGTGCCCACCGCGAGGAGCAGCCCGCCCTGCAAAAGCAGTCCAAGATAGCCCACGAGGAGTGGCTTCCAGTCAGGCTTTCCGTAGAGAAATAGGAATCCGAAATTCAGCGCGGTTAAAAGCAGAAGACACGAGTAGAGAATGACAGCTGAGAGCCACTTGCCAAGAATGATCTCGATATCGCGGATAGGTGATGTTGCAAGCAGCTCGATGGTTCCCGACCGCTTCTCTTCGGCGAAGAGGCGCATGGTGATCATCGGAATGAAGAACAAGCCAATGACGCTTACGTTTGAGAGCAGCGGGCGGATGATCTGCTCATTCAGGTTCATGGGGACCGTCTCGCCGCGCATGATCATTTCCATGCCTTCGTTGACGAAGTAGCCGAGGATGTTCCAGAAAAAGAACCCGAAGATGAGTGCGAACATGGTGAGCAAAAGATAGGCGATCGGAGAGACAAAATAACCCCCGAGCTCTTTGCGGCAAATCGTCCAGATGTTCCTCATGCCTGCATCTCTTTGGTTAATTCGGCGGTTTCTTTGGGTGCATCGCTTCCGGTCAACTCGAGGAAGATCTCTTCGAGGCTCATGCTCGCCGCGCGAAGTTCGTTGAGATCCCAGCCGGACTCGACGACCGCGCGCGCAAGGTCTCCACGGGTCAGTTGTCCCTTCTGGCTCTGCACTTCGAAGATCAGGCGATGCTCGTGCGGGTCTCTGCAAAGCACGTGGGCCACGCCCGGAACCTGCTCGAGCCTGCGCTGGACAAGCTCGTAGCTTAGTGAGCCGTCGCGCCCTGCCACTTCCACCTGCAGAGATTCGACGCCGCGCGTCCGCGCCTGAAGGTTGCGCACCGAATCAGTGGCAACAAGCTTGCCCTTGTTGATGATGATGACCTGCTCGCAGATCTGTTCGACTTCGGGCAGAATGTGCGTGCTGAGAACGATTGTATGGTCGCCTGCGAGGCTCTTAATGAGGTCGCGCGTTTCGTTGATCTGCTTAGGGTCGAGCCCCGCGGTCGGCTCGTCGAGAATCAGAACTTCGGGGTTGTGGATGATGGCCTGGGCGAGACCGACACGCTGCCGATAACCTTTCGACAGCTTGCCCAGAAGCTTTTGCTTTACGTCGGCGATGAAACAACGCTCGCAAACGTAATCTACGCGCTTCTCGAGCTCGCCGCCGGAGAGTCCTTTGAGCTTGCCCACAAAGCGCAGATACTCGCTAGTCGCCATCTCGGGGTAGAGCGGCGGCGTCTCCGGCAGATAGCCGATGCGCCTCTTCACTTCGCGAGGTTGTTCGAGGACGTCGAATCCGGCAACCGTCGCGGTGCCTGCCGAAGGCGGAAGAAAACACGTCAGCACGCGCATGGTAGTCGTCTACCCAGCACCGTTAGGACCGAGAAATCCGACAATTTGGCCCTTTTCGACGGAGAATGAAATCTCGTCAACGGCAGTCGTGCGTGCGTACCGTTTGGTAAGCTCCTTAACTGCGATCATCGTCCCAAGGCTTTGACGTGCGAGATGGGAAGCTCGTTATCCGTCCTTGCGGAGAGCTTCCTGCGAACAACAGCATCCTACAAACCGACCTTTCCTGATGTCAAACCCCGGCACTCCACATTGTGAGGCATCTGCGAGATCTTGCGACAACGAGCGGTCCCGACACCCCGGCGACCCGCGAAGACGAGCCCTCAAGAATCTCACGGATTTTTCGGAAGAGTGCGCAGCGCGGTCTTCTGGAGCAAGTACGCCTAGGCAGCGCGGGCCTGCGCAAGCTTCAACGCGAGCTTCACGTGCTAATTTGGCAGGTGTGTAACGGCGATGTTTTGCTGTACAATGCGGTGCCATCGGCGGGAAGGGTGCTGTCTCGGAGTCCCTCCGCCCTGGAGGGACAATGCCGTCTCCTGAAATTGTGTGGAAAAACGGCAAGTTTGGCCAAACATCGCGGCGGGACTTCTGGTGGCTCTCTCCGGCAGCGGTGTTGCTCGGCCTGGGCGCATTTTTGATATACGCCACCTGGGCGGCATTTCAGAACAGGTACTACACCTACGGACCCTATATCTCGCCGTTCTTTTCGCCGGAGCTTTTCGGTAATTCCCCGTACGCGTTGTTTGGCCCGAAACCGGGCTGGTATCCAAGCTTTCTGCCCTTTTCTCCGGCTCTGCTCATTCTCTGGATCCCCGGCCTGTTCCGCGTGACCTGCTACTACTACCGGGGCGCTTATTACAAATCGTTCTGGGCCGATCCGCCGGCCTGTGCGGTGAGCGAGCCGCGCAAAAGCTATTGGGGAGAACGGAACCTTCCGCTGATTCTGCAGAATTATCATCGCTATTTCCTTAGGCTCTCGTACGTTGTCTGGGGCTTTTTGGTCTACGACGCGGTGAGATCGTTCATTTTTCCGAATGGATTCGGAATTGGGGTTGGGAGCCTCGTCCTGGTCGTGAATGTCGTGCTTCTTGCCGGATACATCTTCGGGTGCCACGCATTCCGGCACCTCATTGGAGGGACGTTCGACCGCATCTCGGACCACCCGGTACGCCACAAGATCTACGATTGCGTGAGTTGCCTGAACGCAGGGCATAAGAAGTGGGCCTGGTCGAGCCTCATTTGGGTTGCATTTTCTGATCTCTACATCCGGCTCTGTTCGATGGGAATCTGGCACGACTGGAGAATTTTGTAGATGCCGGAATTCCGCCGATTCTCCTATGACGTACTGGTGATCGGGGCGGGTGGCGCGGGCCTACGCGCTGCCATCGAGGCCGGTGCCAACGGCGCAAGAGTGGGAGTAGTTTGCAAATCGCTGCTCGGCAAAGCGCATACCGTGATGGCCGAAGGCGGCATCGCGGCAGCGCTCGCCAATGTCGACGATCGCGATAACTGGCGGGTCCATTTCGCCGATACGATGCGCGGGGGACAATACCTGAACGACTGGCGCATGGCCGAACTGCACGCCAAAGAGGCGCCGGAATGCGTCCGCGAACTCGAGGCGTGGGGTGCGCTCTTCGACCGCACTGCAGACGGCAGGATTCTGCAGCGAAATTTCGGCGGGCATAGATATCCCAGGCTGGCCCATGTCGGCGATCGCACCGGCCTGGAGATGATCCGCACACTTCAGGATCACGGGATTCACACCGGAATGGATGTCCACATGGAGTGCACGGTGCTCAGCCTCTTGCTCGATGCGGGCCGCATTGCCGGAGCTTGCGGATACGATCGCGAGAAAGGCCGCTTCTACCTGTGGCAGGCAAAGGCAGTAGTGATCGCAACCGGCGGAATCGGCCGCGCTTACAAGGTGACCAGCAACAGCTGGGAATACACCGGCGACGGCCTCGCGCTCGCGTATCGGGCGGGAGCCGAGCTCCAGGACATGGAGTTCGTTCAATTTCATCCCACCGGCATGGTCTGGCCCATCAGCGTGCGCGGAATTCTCGTCACTGAAGGCGTGCGCGGCGAAGGAGGCGTCCTGCGCAACAGCGAAGGTCGCCGGTTCATGTTCGACGACATCCCTGATCTCTACAAGGAGCAGACCGCCGACTCCGAAGAGGAGGGTTGGCGATATACGCAAGGGGACAAGAATGCACGGCGTCCGCCGGAGTTGCTCACGCGAGATCACGTGGCGCGGTGCATCAATCGCGAAGTCAAGGCTGGCCGCGGCTCTCCGCACGGCGGCGTCTTTCTTGACATCTCATGGATCCACGAGCGCATTCCGAAGGCGGAAGAGCACATCAAACGCAAGCTCCCCAGCATGTACCACCAATTCAGGCAACTTGCCGACCTCGATATCACAAAGGAGCCCATGGAGGTGGGTCCCACGACGCATTACATGATGGGTGGGATCCGCGTCGATGGTGAGTCGCAGATGTCTACAGTGCCCGGACTCTTCGCCGCGGGTGAAGCGGCGGCGGGATTGCACGGCGCAAATCGCCTGGGTGGAAATTCGCTTTCCGACCTGCTGGTATTCGGGCGCCGCGCAGGACGCTTCGCTGCGGCATTCGCCGGCGGCAACGGCGAGGTAGCGATCGATGAGACGCAGCTTCAGGCCGTTGCGGCAGCGGCTCTCGCTTTCTTCGAACGCGGCGCCTCCGGCGAGAATCCGTATCAGATTCAATATGATCTGCAGGAAACTATGCAAGACCTCGTCGGCATCGTGCGCGCTGAGGCAGAGATGCAACAGGCGCTCGACGCAATCGCACAGTTACGCGCGCGCACAGAGCATGTGGGTGTCGCGGGAAACCGTGAGTACAACAATGGCTGGCACACGGCAATCGACGTAGGAAACATGGTGCTCGTGTCCGAGGCGATTACGCGAGCAGCACTGCTCCGCAAAGAGAGCCGCGGTGCGCAATTCCGGGAAGACTTCCCTGCGAAGGATTCCGAGTGGGGCAAATACAACATCGTCATCAAGCGCGGCGCAGACGGCGCGATGCAAGTCGAAAAGCGCGCAGTTCCGCCGATGCCGGATGAGTTGAAGGCAGTGATTGCGGAGATGAAATAGCCGGGAGACGAAGCAGATG
>JASHVE010000092.1 GCA_030039675.1 Acidobacteriaceae bacterium
CAGCCGGCTCCTGAGGTACAAGCGCCGTCGGATACGCAGGCAGACACGGGCGCCCAGCCGGCTACCGGAGTAGTTTCTCAAAACTGATTCACCGCAAATCTGTTTCTTGGACGCCGCAGCGCTTCAGTTGCGGCGTTTTTTGCTTTTCGCTGCATGGTTCCGTTGAAAACCTCGAAGCAGCGCCTTCGGTCCATCCCGCGCATGTACACTTGGAAAATCGAAGGCTCGGAGTGGTCGCTTTTTCATGGATATGTTAGTCATTCGCGGCGGCAATCCCTTGCACGGCACCATTCGCGTATCGGGCGCGAAGAATTCCGCGCTGCCTTGCATGGCTGCCGCGATTCTTACCGAAGACGCCGTGACGCTGGAGAACATTCCTCAGGTGCGCGACATCGAAACGGAGCGAAAGCTGCTTGCGTCCATGGGTGCTGAGGTTGAGCTATGCAAAGGCGAGGAAGACCTTACAACCATCAGTTGCCGCACGCTCTCCGATCCTGTAGCGAAATACGAGATCGTGAAGACCATGCGCGCCAGCGCACTGGTTCTGGGGCCGCTGGTGGCGCGCACGGGCATGGCCCGCGTGGCTATGCCGGGCGGTTGCGCCATCGGCGGAAGGCCGATTGACCTGCACATCAAAGGCCTCGAGACGATGGGCGCCACGATCACGCAGGAGCATGGCTACCTTGAAGCCCGCGCCGACCGGCTGCGGGGCACGCATCTGGTCTTCGATAAGATCACCGTAACCGGCACCGAAGATCTGCTCATGGCCGCAGTACTCGCGGAAGGCGAAACGCTGATGGAGAACTGCGCGCGCGAACCAGAGGTGAGTGATCTGGCGGCACTGCTCACAGCCATGGGCGCACAGATCGAGGGCGCGGGCACTTCGACCATCCGCGTGCAGGGCGTGACGAGTCTGCACGGCGCGCGTCATCGCATCAACCCCGACCGCATTGAAGCAGGAACGTTTCTTATCGCCGGTGCGATCACTGGCGGCGATCTTGTTGTAGCCGATTGCAATCCCAATCATCTTGGCGCCGTGATCGCCAAGCTGCGCGAGACGGGAGTGTGTATTGATGTGATCGGGCCCGATGCCGTCCGCGTTCGCGGCGGCGAGAAGCTGCGCGCCGCTGACATCTCCACCGAAGAGTATCCCGGCTTCCCCACCGACATGCAGGCGCAGTATATGGCGCTGGCAACAAAGGCTGAGGGCGTAAGCCTGGTGCGCGAGAACATCTTCGAAAATCGCTTCATGCACGTGCAGGAGCTGGTGCGCATGGGCGCGGACATCAAGGTGGATGGAAGCGCGGCCACAGTGCGCGGTCCCGCCTGCCTCTCTGCGGCCGCGGTGATGTGTTCTGACCTGCGCGCCTCCGCCTCGCTGGTGCTGGCCGCGCTGGTGGCGGATGGAGAATCCATTCTCGATCGCGTGTATCACCTTGATCGGGGGTATGAGCGCATTGAAGAAAAACTGCGCGGCGTGGGAGCGCAGATTCAACGGTTGGGAAATCTGTTTGCACCGGCAGAAAGTGAATAGCCTGCAGCACGTTGCGTAAGAATGCATCTTTAATTTTGGAAATAATTGCCGATCCAGACCGTAAGGTTAAGATAATGCTGGGGTTGTTTTTTTACTGTAAAAGCAACTATCTGCACGATGATGAGTTCATAAAATAATATATCCGGAACTAATGCACGAGTCCGGAATGGCACAAACCCCTGGAGGACACAATTCTCATGAAAAAAACTGGGCTTGCATTGCTGCTCGCAGTTTGTATGGCTCCTGCGGCCTTGATGGCGCAGGTCATCGTTCGCGTCGCGCCGCCGGCGCCGATCGTCGAGGTTCATGACCATCCACCGCATGCCGGATGGGTGTGGACCGACGGCTACCACCGCTGGGATGGCCACCGCTACGTTTGGGTGAAGGGTCGTTGGGTGAAACCGCCGCATCCCGGTGCCGAATGGGTGGCGCATCGTTGGGAGCAGCGCAATGGTGGCTGGGTGCTCGTCGAAGGGCACTGGCGTTGAGCCAAAAGCATCAACAGAAAAGCGGGGCGTACGCCCCGCTTTTCTGTTGCTCTATTTAATTTCGATTACATCCGTCGCTTTGGCGGCAGCGGCTTCGGCCTGCTCCATCAGCTTTTGTGCAGCGGTGTAAAACTCCGCCGCCTGCGGGCTCTTCGGACCAGCCAGTGTTACGGGTAGTCCACGGTCGCCGCCTTCGCGGATCGCGGGTATCAGTTCGATCGACCCGAGAAACGGAATATTGAACTGCTTGGCCGTGCGCTCCGCGCCTCCGCGTGAAAAGATGTCGATTTCCTGGTGGCAGTGCGGGCAGGTGAAGTGGCTCATGTTCTCGACGATGCCGAGCACTTCCACGTGCACCTGCGCGAACATCTCGAGCGCCTTGCGCGCGTCTTCAAGACTTACATCGCTGGGAGTCGATACAACGACCGCGCCGGTCAACGGCACAGTCTGCACCAGCGAAATCACTACATCACCGGTTCCCGGCGGAAGATCGACGATGAGATAGTCAAGCTCACCCCAGTTCACCTGCTGTAAAAACTGGCGAATAATCTGGTGCAGCATGGGACCGCGCATCACCAGAGGCTTGTCGCCCGGCGAAATGTAGCCGATCGAGATTGTCTTGATGCCGTGGGTCAGGTTCGGCTCGATCACATTGCCCGGACCCACCATCGGCTGCTTCGACGAGCCCATCATCAGGGGTACATTGGGGCCGTAGATGTCTGCGTCGATCAGGCCAACCCGCTGGCCGAGCTTCGACAGCGCAATGGCCAGATTCACAGCCACCGTGGTCTTGCCCACGCCGCCCTTGCCGGAACCGACCGCGACAATCTTCGAAACACCGGGCAACGCCACCGGCGAAGGCATTGCATGGGAATGCGCCATAATCGTGACTCCTCTTTTGAAATCTTACAAGAGCTAGCGATCGGCTGCTTGCGCAGGCGGTGTGCCCGCGCCGGCCACGCGAGCGAGGACTATATGCAATTGCCGCACGCCTTCTGTCAGCGAAGCCGGGCCTGGTTGCAGAATGCACTCTGAGGGGATCTCGTAAATGTGTCCGTCGCGCACGGCGCTCGTTGACGCCCAGCCCGCTCGCGCGCGAATCGTTTCAGCTTCGACTTTCATGCCGCACCAGGAGGCGAGAATCACTTCCGGGTCGCGCGCAACTACCTCTGCCGCATCCACTACGCGATCTTTGGCTTTTCCACACCCGCGCAGTTCAGGAAAGAGCACTTCGCCGCCTGCAATCTCAATCAGCTCTTCAACCCACCGGATGCCGCTGATCAGCGGATCGGGCCACTCTTCGAAAAAGACGCGCGGCCGGCGCGGAAATTTGTTTGCGGCTTCGGCGATTTCGTCGAGACCGCGAACGAG
>JASHVE010000093.1 GCA_030039675.1 Acidobacteriaceae bacterium
CTATTCCCTACCTGTCACTTCCCCGAGCTCCCAAACCCTTTCTCTGCCCTTGCCGAGTCTTCCAGGCTTTCGACCTCTTGGACCAGGCCCGTCAGCACGGGCACCGGAATCATCTGCGCAATCTTCTCCCCTGCGGCGATCTCCACCACTCCATCGCCCAGGTTCGTCATCAGCACCAGAATCTCGCCGCGGTACCCGGCGTCGATCACTCCACCTGTCGTAGTGACTCCGCGCGCCGCCATCGACGACCGGTCCCGCACCAGCAGGCCCAATGGTGTGCCGGTCTGTGGATGCCGCGCCTCCACGGAGATCCCGGTTCTCACTTTTACAGTCTCGCGCCCGCCCAGCCGCGCTGCCTCAAGCGCAAAGAGATCGTAACCCAAGTCCTCGCCCGGATGCGCCACCACCGGCGCACGCGCACCTTCCGCCAGCTTTCTCACCTTTAACATGTCTCTGATCGTATCGCAGCGCTTCTCACCGAAACGGCCGTCCCGGCACACGGCCCACCTCTTCCCTGAGCGTGACAAGCTGGTTGGCCGCTACAGAGTGCAACTGGTCGATGCGGCCTGAAGGCCAGCGCACCTCAATGTCTGCTGCCGTGGCAGCACCCAGCCCGAAGTGCAGCCGCGGGTCGTTCGACGAGAAAAAACTGCACCCGCTCAGCACTTCCTGCACCTGCATTTTGCCGCTGTACCGCACCGTCACTCTCGCGCCAATCGCGCTGCGATTGCTCTTGGTACCCTCCAGCCGGATCTTGATCCAGCGATTGCCCCTGGGCGCATCGTTGCGCAGCAGCGAAGGCGGTTCGTTCACGTTCATGATCAGCACGTCTACGTCGCCGTCGTTGTCAAAGTCGCCGAACGCTGCGCCGCGGCTGCAGTGGGCAGCGTTGATCGCCGGTCCCGCTTCGGCGCCCATCTGCGCAAAAGTCCCGTCTCCCAGGTTGCGGAAAAGCAGCCGCGGGCTGCGCGCCGGAAACCGCGGCGACACGCGCGCAACCTCGGGATAAACGGTGCCCGAGGCGAGCAGAATGTCCGGATAGCCGTCGTTATCCAGGTCCACAATCCCGGCGCCGAAGCACACAAAACGCGTCTCCTTGTTGAGCCCGGCCTCGGTCGTAACGTCGTCGAAGTTGCCCTTGCCGTCGTTGCGATACAGCCCATTTGCCTGGTTGTAGAAGTGCGTCTTTACCAGGTCCGTGTGCCCATCAAGGTTGTAGTCTCCCACGCCCACGCCCATGCCGCCCATCTGCCGGCCTTCGCCGCTCACGGCCACGCCACGCAGGAGCCCTTCCTCGCGAAACGTTCCATCGTGGTTGTTCATCAGCAACAACGACGGCGTCATGTCGCACGCGACAAAGATGTCCGGCCAGCCATCCTCATCGGCGTCAAAGCTCACTACCGTCAGCCCGTACGAACCCCGCAGCCGCGCCACGCCCGACTCTGCCGAGACATCTGTAAACGTCCCATCTCCATTGTTCCGGTAGAGATAGTGCTGCGCCTTCGGCAGGCCCTCCGGGCCGCACATCGTAGCCACGCCTTCGTAGTTGCAGTTGGGCACATCCAGCGAAGGTTTCTGTGCGGTCGCCAGGTCGATCTCCAGATAATTCGACACAAAAAGATCAAGCCATCCGTCGCGGTTGTAATCCAAAAACGTGCAGCCGGTGCTGTAGCGGGCCTTCGGATAGAGCAATCCCGCCTTCGCGGTCACGTTGGTAAACTTGCCATCGCCATTGTTGTGGTAGAGCCGGTTCTGTCCGTAGTAGGTGAGAAACAGATCTTCCCATCCGTCGTTGTCGTAGTCGCCGACGCAAACGCCCTGCGCCCACCCCGGATCGGCGAGTCCCGACTTCGCCGTTACATCCGTAAAGGTCCCGTCCCGATTGTTATGGTAGAGTTTGTTGCCCGCGCCGGTCGGTATCCCCTCGAGAGTGCGCCCTCCCAGAATGAAGATGTCCATCCATCCGTCATTGTCGTAATCGAAGAAGGCGCATCCGGTCGCCATCGACTCCACGATGTAGGTAAAGCTGTCCGGCTCCCCGTAAACAATCGTGTCCTTCAGCCCCGCGCTCTGCGCCACGTCTACAAAACCTGAGAACGGCGCCATCGCCGGATGCCCCGCGACAGCGTTGCGCAGACCGCCTCCCAGCAACGGAGACACGAGCGCCGCAGGCGCAGCCCGCAGCAGGTGGCGGCGCGTCCAGCCTTCGTTTCCTTTGCCGTTCGCCACGGTCTGCATTCCTGGTTCTTTCAGTGTGGATCCTGCGTGGCCAGCTTGCGGCGCAGTTCCTGCGCGCTGGCATTGTCCGGCTCCAGTTGCAGAGCCTTCGTTACAGCCGCGCGCGCCTCGTTCACGCGAGACTCGGCGCCGAGCGCCGCTGCCAGCGAGACCCAAGCCTGTGCATTGTCAGGCACCTGCTCCACAGTCAGCCGGAAGTGCCGCTCTGCGCCCGTGTTGTCGCCGGCCTGAAAATCCATATACCCAAGCTGATACTGTGCCTGAACAAACTTCGGATCTGCCTTGAGAGCCTGCTCCAGTGCCGCACGCTCACCGTCGGCATCGCCGGCGTTGCCAAGAACTGTCGCCAGTTGATAAGCAAGCGCTGCATTTTCCGGCTGCGCAGCGCTGGCCTCGCGATACAAGCTGGCGGCCCTTTGCCTGTCTCCGGCCTTCAATGCCTC
The DNA here is from genome assembly GCA_030039675.1 of Acidobacteriaceae bacterium. GTDB lineage: Bacteria > Acidobacteriota > Terriglobia > Terriglobales > Acidobacteriaceae > Telmatobacter. Next base: position 2,682 of record JASHVE010000093.1, read on the forward strand.
CTCAGCCTCGGCTGCCTTCGAAGCCGCCAGCGCCTGGTCCGCTTCCTGTTTCAATCTCTTCTGATAGATCGCAAGCTGCTCCTGCGCCTGCTGCGTATCGCCCAGTGCGCGCAGCGCCTTGGCCAGCTCAAAGTGCACCTGCGGCTCGTCCGCGCCCAGCGCGATGGCCTTTTCCAGTTGCACCTTCGCGCCAGCGGGATCCTTCAACTCGGCCAGCGTCACACCCAGGTTCACTCGCGCATTCAGGTCGTTTGGATGGATTTCCACCGCCAGCTCAAGATCCCTCCGCGCTGCCGCAAAATCACCTGCTCTCTGCTCCAGCAGCCCGTTCAGATTCAGCAAATCCGCATCGCGCGGCGCCGTCCTCAGCAGTCTGCGGCCGACCCGCGCCGCCACATCGTTGTTCCCGGTAATCACCAGGGTCCGGAAATAGATGCGCTGTGCATTCAGGTCATCCGGCTTCCGCCGCGCAATTCCTTCTGAGAGCCTGGTCGCCTCCTCGAAGTGAGACTCGTGCACTTCGAGAGATACAAGCGCTGCCGTCAATGCCACCGAATCCGGCAGCGTCTTCAGCCCTTCGCGCAACACCCGCGCAGCCTCATCCATCCGGCCCTCATCCCGGTACGCATTCGCCAGATCGAGGTTCAGGTTCTCGTCCCGTTC
>JASHVE010000094.1 GCA_030039675.1 Acidobacteriaceae bacterium
AGGTGCAGCATCTGCGCCGCGAGCATGACGCCTGCAAAGATGGCGGCGATTCCCGCAAACAGCGGGAAGTTGGTCCGATAGAGTTCGGCGGTCCGGTCGAGAATCTCGCCCAGGTTCAAGGGGCGAAGCTGTTGGGTCATGGTCTCCCTCACACGCGCGCCGGAATCTCGCCAGACCTTGTGCTGCGCTTTCTACAATGGAGCCAGAGCGGTTCCACAGTTTTTATAGCCCTTTCTAGGCTCAACCGAGGTGGCTTTTTCTCGTTGAAAAAGCCCCTGGGCTTCCCGGCTCTGAGATACAGTAACTGTGGAACCGCTGTAGCCGAAGGTCATCAAACGCCTTCGGTGAATCCAATCGAAGCCGCAATCGTTGCACGAATAGTAGCACAGGCGTGTTGAACGCCGAATCCGAAGGTTGATTGAGTTCATCCAACCACCATGCAGGCCGAGAACCAGGCGCAGACGCTCAGTGAGGCTCTGCCTTCAGAGCTGCTCGACAATCCGATCTGGACTGCTCTCACCACCAATCATGCGCACCTGGCCTTGGGCGATGGCCGGGCTCGGCGCTATCCCGAAGAGATTGGTCCGCTCAGCGGCATGCCCGCCCAATCGGCCGAAGGCTATGAGGCGTTGCGCCCGCTCGCCGGCCCACGCGGCGTGGTGGCGCTGTTCTTCCACGAACCGCCGCGTTTGCCGGCGGGCTGGACGCTTCTGCGCGGCGGAACGATTTTCCAAATGATCGCCAACCAGCCTTCGATTCTGAGCGCACCTTTGGCCAATGGAGCTGAACTACGTCCGCTGACTACCGCTGACGCTCCAGCGATGGTCGCTCTGGCCGAGCTCACCGAGCCTGGACCATTTCGCCTGCGCACCATCGAGCTGGGCAATTTCTTCGGCATTTTCTGGTCGGATCGTCTTGTCGCCATGGCGGGCAAGCGGATGCACCTGCCCGGCTGCGTCGAGGTCAGCGCTGTCTGCACGCATCCTGATGGCCGCGGCCGCGGCTATGCCCGTTTACTCATGTCCCGTGTCATGGACGAGATCGTCCAATCGGGCAGAGTGCCTTTTCTGCACACCTTTGCCGACAACCATGGTGCAATCCATCTCTATGAAAGCCTCGGCTACACCGTCCGGCAGTCTTTCGAACTGGCTGTCATCCAGCGAGAAGACTGAAGCGAAGCCTGTTGAGCGAGAGCCGGTTGCAGAATTCGCTCTTGTCAAAGGCAACAGCCTTCGCGCAGCTCACACGGCAAGCACTTTCACATCGCTCGCGGCGAAGCTGGTCACGGCCTCTTCGGAGATGCCGTCGTCGGTAATGAGCAGGTCGATGTCGCGGGATGGACAGATGACCGCGGGGCTCACCATGCCGATCTTGCTCGAATCGGCCACGACCACCACTTCACGCGCCTGCCGCACCATGACGCGTGAAACCGCGGCCTCCTCCGGCTCAATGATGGTCGCTCCATGTTCCGCGTCCACGCCGGTGACGCTCAGAAACAGCCGGTCGAGTACAAACATATTCAGCGTTTCAATGGCTGCCGGCCCAACCAGCGAAAACGCGCCGGCCCAGCGCATGGCGCCGCCCGTGAGAGTTGTGTCGAGCGCGGTCGCGGAGCTAAGCTCCATGCCGATGTTCACCGCGTTCGTGATAATGTGAATTCCGCGCCGGTGCAGGAACTGCCGCGCGATCAGCGTGGTCGTGGTGCCGGGCGCCAGGCCGATGGTCTCATTCTCCTTGACCAGCGCCGCAGCCGTGTGCGCAATGCGCTGCTTCTCTGCGGCAAAGCGGTCTTCGCGCACGTGAAATGAAGCGTCAAACCGGAACGGCTCATAGACGGCGTTGCCGGTCAGCATCGCGCCGCCGTGCGTGCGATATACCAGCCCCCGTTGTTCAAGGCGCGCGAGATCACGGCGGATGCTGGCCGGCGAGGCCGTCAGCTCGGCGGTCAGAGCTTCCACTGAGGTCTTGCCGTGGCGCAGCAGACGCAGAATTTCCTTGGCGCGTTTGTCGGTTTTGGATGACATGGACTCCCGGCTATTGTACGAGATGCCCGTTGCCGCTCGCTGCCGTACTCAGCGCTCTTCGCAGTTTGCGCACATCTTCTTCGCGCACCACGTAGCGCGCCAGGCCGTCGGCATGGGAGCCGATTGTTACAGCGTGATTCCAGTGCGTCACCGGGCTTGCCGCCCGCGCACGCAGAGCGGCGTGCACCTCGCGTACGCCCGCGATCTCGACAAACTCACCCACATTGCTGTGCCGGATGCCGCCCGCGCCCACCAGCTCGATCCGTCCTCGCGCAGCCTCTACCAGGCGCGCGATTTGCGCTGCGCCGCGAGTACCATCCGCCTCGCCGCCGGAGGTGAGAATGCGGTCGGCGCCGCAGGCGATCACATCTTCCAGCGCCTGGGGCAGATTCGCCGACATGTCGAAGGCGCGATGAAAGGTGACCTGCAGGGGACGCGCTGCGGCCACCAGCTCGCGGGTGCGCTCAATATCGACGTTGCCGTCCGGCAGGAGCACGCCCAGAACAACACCGTTTGCACCCAGGGCGCGCGCCTCCATGACATCGTCGCGCATCACGTCGAACTCGTCTGCGGTATAGCAGAAGTCGCCGCCGCGCGGCCGGATCATCGTAAATATGTCGATCTTGACTGCAGCGCGCACCTGCCGCAGCAGTCCTGCGCTGGGCGTAATGCCGCCTTCGCGCAGCGCGGAGCACAGCTCAATCCGTTCCGCTCCTCCTGCCTGCGCGGCAATCGCGGACTCTACCGAATCGGCACAAATCTCAAGCAGCATGATGGTAAAATCCCATTTCTTTCACGACCGATTACTGACCGAACCCATAGATACGGAAAAGGAAAACAAAAGTTCACGCGAGGCGAGACCGGCTGCCGCGATTGCTCGCGGCAGCCTTCGAGTTAGAAGCTGTAATGCGCTGAGAACTGCAGGTGGCGTTCCGTGGAGCGCGGGGTTTGGAGGGAGACATTGCCGTAAGTGCTATCGGTGATACCCGTGTCCGGGTTGCCGTAGCTCACGATGTTAAATGCGTTGAAGGCATCAAACCGGAAACCGATGGTCTGCTCGCGGAAGGTGTGGAAGTCCTTGAAGGCCGACAGATCGGTGTTGAAGTAGCCCGGTCCGCGCACCGCGCCGTTGCTCTCAGTGCCGAAGACATTGTTAGCCGGCACGCCGAAAGCGCACGCGCCGTTGTCCACGCCCGCCGTGAGGCACGGAACTGCAGATGGATCGGTGCCGAACCAGTTGGCATTGCTGCGATTCTTGATGATCAGCCTGCGGTATTGGTTCACGCGGTTGGTTCCGTAGCTTTGGGAATTGTTCGATCCGCCGGTAATGACTTCCGGGAATCCCGAGTAGCCTACGATGGCAGTGGAAAGCTTCCAGCCGCCGACAACCTCGTCCATCAGCCGGCTCGAGTTTGCGAGAAACTCCTGCCCGCGTCCCACCGGCACGGCGTAGACGCCGGTGGCCGAGAAGTTGTGATGCACGTCGTAGCCGGCCGGACCGTAGTCGGCGTGGCTGTTGTAGTAGTTCTGGAAAGCGCCGCTGTAGCCGTTGACGTTGAGCGCATAGTTGCCCAGGCTGTTGGTCATCGCCTTGCCATATGTGTAGTTCACCGTGTACTCGAGGCCGTGGCTCAGGCGCTGCCGCAGCACCGTCTGCAGCGCGTTGTAGTTCATCATGGCGCGCGACTCGGTAATCAGCAACCCGCCGCTGCCGCCGACGCCCAGTGCAGAGTCGACGCCATTCACGCCGATGTACGGGCTGTTGTAAAACGGGGCTGAGGTTTGAACATTGTTCACGGTCCACTGATTGACGTTGCCGTAGTCTTCAATATGCTGGCCCTGTTCGCCAACGTAGCCCACTTGCAGTGAGGCCGTGTGGGTGAGCGCGTATTCCGCCGTGAAGTTCCACTCCTGCACGTACGCGGGCTGAATGTTCTGCGGATAAGCCGTGTATCCGTTGTTGGAACTGCTGTATTGAACGGAGGTATCGGAGCCGGTAAAGCCCTCCTCGGCGGTGTTGGGCGTGGGCACCGACGTTGTGGTAGGTGCATTCACCGAGAAGCCTGCCGCCTGAAGGAAAGGCGCAATCGCCGTCAGGCGCTGATTGAACGAGTTGCCCTCAAAGAAGCTGACCGCCCCGTAGCCGCCGCGCAGCACCGTCCGCTCGTTGAACTGATAGGCGAATCCCACGTGCGGCATGATCTGGCGATAGCTGGGCTGGTAGCAGGCGGGGTTGCTGCAGATTGTCGCGTTGGGCAGAGCGCCAGCGGGAAGGTGACCGGCATACTCAATCTGCCCGGTGGCCAAATTGATGTTTCCGGTCCTGTCCTGCTCCTCCACCCAGGGTTCGTCGTACTCGTAGCGCAGGCCGAAGACCAGGGTCAGATTGGGCAGCACCTTGAAGTCATCCTGCGCAAAGCCGGCCACGCGATATTGACGCTGCCCGACGTTCACGCTGGAAAGAGTGACTCCGCCGGACGATACGCGGTCCAGCACGAAATCCGCCGGGCCGTAGCCGCTGGCCGTGGCCGAAGCAGGATTCGACGTGAAAGCGCCGGAGTAATTCAGCGAACCCAGATACCCATCGTTGTTGCCGGTTGGATAGTTGTTCTGATAGCGGTGCACGTTGCCGCCTATGCTCAAAAAGTGCCGGCCGCGCTGCCAGGTCAGGATGTCGGTATAGGTATAGGTGTTGTCGATAACGCCGCCATTGTAAGCGGGAGTTCCCACGTCGCTGAGGTTGTTCCCCAGGCCCTGGTTGGTGAAGCCGTTGTATCTCTGGTTGGGAAATGAGATGCCCACCTTGGCATTACCCGAGGTTCCGAAGAGGCCGGTCGAGTCGACGGGAAAACCCTGGTTCCAGTCAGTCCGCGTAAAGCCCACGGTTGCCGAGTTGACCAGCGTCGGCGAGAAGGTGTGCGTCCAGGTGGAACCGACGATCCATGTGGGATAGAGATTGATGCCGGGGAAGGTGATAGCCAACACCGGAACCGAGCCGTCATAGGCGTGCGAAATCGAATAGAAGCCGGTGATCTTGTCGCTCGCGCGCATGTCGTACTCGAGCTTCGCGTCGCCCTGATCGTTACCCTTGTAGCTGGAATTGGGCGCCTCGTAGTTATTGTTCGCAATGCCATCGGTGGGCGCGAGACATTTACCGCCGGCCGGCACCGCTGGATTGGAGGCTCCGCAGTCCGGATACAAACTGGGATGTGCGAAGAGGAATTTGGCCACCGGATTGGCGATCGGCACGCCCTGGTTGTTGGCGTAGGGCATGAAGTTATTCTCTGGATCGTAGAGCTGGATGGGATTGGCACCAGTGAGCAGGACCGAAAAATCGCCGTTGCGCATGGCGTCGGTAATTACACTGGCCGTGCCATATCCACCCTTGTGCCAGCGCGACCCCAGGTAGTCGCCAAAGAAGAACAACTTGTTGTGCAGGATGGGTCCGCCGATGGCGCCGCCGAACTGTGCGAACGAGAACGAATTGATTGGCGTTACCGGCGAAGTCTGGCCATTCAGGTAGGTGTTGGCGTCGAACCGGTAGTCCTGCACAATGCCAAAGGCCTGGCCGTGAAACTGATTGGTGCCGCTCTTCAGAACATTCACCACGGCTGCGCCGTTGACGTTGCCGAAATCGGTGGGCGAGTCGGCGGTAACCACTTTGATCTCTTCGAGAGCCGCAGGCGACGGGGTGTAGGAGATCAGGTTGTTGTAGGTCTCGTTCATGTCGATGCCGTCAAGCGTGTAGTTGTTCGCCTGGGCGCGGTTGCCGTTGAAGTTGGGGGTATCAGTGTAGTAGGTGCTGCGCTCGAAGTTCGTCGTACCCGAGGTCCCTGCCGTGTCTACCGCACCGGGCAGGTAGAGCGTGAGCGCAGAGAAATCCTGCCCATTCAGCGGGAAGTTCGAGATCGTGTTGGCGGTGAAGGTGGAGCTGATGGTGGGATTGTCCGTGTCCAGGATGGGTGCCGCGGCCGAGACGTTGACGCTGGTAGAAGTGCTGCCCACCGTCAGGTGCACGTTGAAGTTTGCCGTCTGCAGTACCTCGAGCGAGAACGGGGGCAGGGTCGCCTTTTCGAAGCCCGACGCCTCGACTGTCACCTGATAGTGGCCAATGGGCAGAAAGTCGATGCGAAAGAG
>JASHVE010000095.1 GCA_030039675.1 Acidobacteriaceae bacterium
CGAGCTCTGGAACTTTACTGCGTTTATGCGCTTTGCGCTACTCGAATTGATCCTGGAAGACGGCCACGCGCTGCTGCGTTCCGAGAGCCGGATCTCGGTTTCGATGTTATCGGTGCGTCTGAAGAGCCTGCGGGCGATTACCAATGCCGATCTTGTTTTCCTGATCGAGCCGTTGATTTTGTTCGACGCCACACTCAACCAAGACCCAGCGGGAACCTACGCGCGCATGGACTTCGAAAGCCGCGAGCTGTATCGCAAGCGCATCGCCTACGTTGCACGCTACTCCGACTGCATCGAAGGCCAGGTGGCACAGGCAGCGCTCGAACTTGCGCGCCTGGGAGAAATGACGTCGTCGAGTGATCCGCGCATTCAGAAGTGCCGGAGTCACGTTGGCTACTACCTCATTGATAAGGGTTTTCCGCAACTCGCCGAGCGCGTAGGCTTTCACGCGCCGGTTGTGTATCGCGCGCGGCGGTTTGTTCAGGCACACGGCGAAGATTTTTATATTACCGGCATCCAGCTCTTTACGATTCTTTTTTTGGCGGCAGTGCTGTTTCCGGTTCTTCCCAAGATCTCCAGCTTCGTCGGGTTAGTTGTTACTGTTCTCTTGCTGCTATTTCCGGTCACGCAGGATGCCGTGGAGCTGATCAACAGCATGACGACGGCGTTTTTCGAGCCGGAGCCATTGCCCAAGCTCGACTTCAGCAAAGGGATTCCGCCTGAGTGCACGACGCTGGTGACGGTTCCATCGCTGCTGTTGAGTGAAAAACAGGTGCGCAGCCTGGTGACCGATCTGGAGGTGCGCTACCTTGCCAATCGCGATCCGAATCTGCACTTCGCATTGCTCACTGATCTTCCGGATTCAGTGAGCAGGCCGCGCGAGAACGATTCGCATCCGCTGGTCGATCTAGCGGTACGGCTGATCGACGAGCTGAACGCAAAATATTGCACTGCGCACAGCGGATGTTTCATTCTGTTGCACCGGCATCGGATCTTCAATACGCGCGAGGGCGTGTGGATGGGCTGGGAGCGCAAGCGCGGCAAGCTGCTGGACCTGAACAAGCTTTTGGCCGGCGAGTTTGACGCATTCCCGATCAAATCGGGCAAGGTAGATGCGCTCAAGCAGGCGCGGTATATCATCACGCTTGATTCCGATACGGAGCTTCCGCGGGGCACGGCGGCACGGATGGCGGGTGCAATTGCGCATCCTCTCAACCAGGCGGTGATCGATCCGAAGCTGCGCATCGTCACATCCGGTTACGGCATTCTGCAGCCGCGCGTGAGCATTACCGTGCAATCGACGGCGCGCTCGCGGCTGGCGGCAATTTACTCCGGCCAGAACGGGTTTGATATTTACACGCGCGCTATCTCTGATGCGTATCAGGATCTTTTCGGCGAAGGCATTTTTACGGGCAAGGGCATTTATGAAGCGGCGACGCTGCACGCGGTGCTCAACCGCAGATTCCCGCGCAATGCACTGCTCAGCCACGATCTGATTGAGGGCGCGCACGCGCGTGCAGGCCTGGCCACAGACATCGAGATCATCGATGATTATCCTTCGCACTACAGCGCATACAGCCGGCGCCTTCATCGCTGGATGCGTGGCGACTGGCAAATTGCGCAGTGGATGTTCGGCCGTGTGCCGGACGAGTCGGGGCATTGGGCACCGAACCCGATCTCGGAGATTTCGCGATGGAAGATCTTCGATAATCTGCGCCGCTCGCTCGTCGATCCGTTCCTGTTCATTCTGTTTGTGGCCGGCTGGTTCGGATTGCCGGGGCGGCCGCTTTATTGGACGATCGTATCGCTGGCCCTGCTGATCTTTCCGGCGCTCGTGCAATTCGGATTCGGCCTGGGCCGCGCGATGACGAGCGGCTACAAGGGGCAGGCTGCTGAAGCAATGTCGGGATTTGGCCGTGCGCTGCTACTGACTTTGTTCCATCTTATCTTTCTTCCACATCAGACGCTGCTCGCATTAGACGCGATTGTCCGCTCGCTAGTGCGCAGGTTTGTGACTGGCGAGCGGTTGCTTGAGTGGGAGACCGCGGCGGAAGCGGAGCTCGAAAAAGAGAGACAGACTCCCGTGGATCGCTATCTTGCGGTGATGCCGGTGGTCGCGATCAGCCTGGCCGCTCTTGTGTGGCTCTGCGCGCCGCGGCGAGAGGCGATCTTTTGCGCTGCGCCGATCCTTGTGTTGTGGGCCATTGCCAACAGCGTTACGGCATGGCTGGACCGGCCACCGCGCGAACGCGAACCGTTGGCTCCGGCAGACGAAGCCTTTCTGATGGGGCACGCTCTGCGCATTTGGCGTTACTTCTACCAATTCGGGGGCGAGCGGCACAACTATCTCATTCCCGATAACGTGGAGGAAAACGGTCTTTTTGAGGCCGCGCGTGTTTCGCCCACGAACATCGGCCTGCTGCTGAATGCACGGCAGGCCGCGTGCGAGCTCGGCTTCCTGACTGTGCCGGAGTTTGTGGCGCTGACGCGGCAGAGCCTGTCCTCCATCGGGCGTCTTGAGAAATATCGCGGGCACCTTTACAACTGGTACAACACGGAGACGCTTGCGGCGTTGAACGCTGCGCCGTTTGTCTCGTCGGTGGATAGCGGCAACTTTGTTGCCTCGTTGTATACACTGCACACGGGCGCGCGCCATTTGCTGCGGAAGCCACTACTTTCGCAGCGCCTGTTCACTGGGTTGCACGCGCATTGGCTTTTGATGAAGGGCAAGAATCATGTGCCGGCCCCAGTGGCGAAACTCCGGCTGCCCGCGCCGACTGCTGCGCCTGCGGAGTGGATTGCGTGGATGCCGAAGGCCGAGGACGCGCTGTCGAAGGCCGCAGTTTCCATTGCAGCAGATGGTCAGGATGCATGGTGGATTACGGCAACCCTGTACCGCGTTAAAGCTATTGGCGCGCTGCTTCGCGAGCATCTGCCGTGGATGCTGCCCGAGTTTGAGCGACTGCGGGAGCTGCCGCAACTGGCGATCGACGAAAAATCGGCCGCGCTTTCGTTGAAAGATGCAATTGTCCTTGCCGAAGCGGTGCAGGTCCGCCTGTCGGGTGCCTGGGGTACGGTGCAAGCCGACACATCGATTGCGGAGCTTGCAGAGAGGTTTCGTGCGCCGCTCGCGGCTGCGATCGATAACCTGCGTGCCCTGGCCGGCGCACTGCGCGAGATTGCGGGAGATGCAGAGCGCCTGGCGGAAGAGACGGAGTTTGCATTTCTTGTCGACCCTGGACGCCAGATTCTTTCGATTGGCTACGATGTTGGCCAGAAGAAGCTGCACGAAGCCTGCTATGACATGATCGCCTCAGAGGCGCGTATTGCCACGCTGCTTGCCATAGCGCGTGGCGATCTCGTGCAGCAGAGCTGGTTCAAGCTGGCGCGGGACCACGCCTATGCGTACGGGCGTTTTCTTCTTCTCTCCTGGACAGGTACGATGTTTGAGTACCTGATGCCGCCGCTTTGGATGCGCAGCTATCCCGGCACGCTGATTGCGCGCACGCAGGACGCGGTGGTGTAC
>JASHVE010000096.1 GCA_030039675.1 Acidobacteriaceae bacterium
ATTCTCGAGGGCTTCTCCATATCCGGTCAGTTCACATTTGCTTCTGGCACATGGCTCAGCCCAAGTTACACATCTTCGGTGGCCAGCACCGCCTGCGGAACGGGCGGCGTCCTTCGCCCCAACCTTACCGGCGTTTCGCCGACGGCGGGCGGAGGCACGCTGCACGAGTGGTTCAACCCCGCCGCTTACAGCGCGCCCACCAATACCGTTACCCCCACGCAAACCTTCTGCAACTACTTCGGCAACGCACCGCGCAACTCGATTGAAGGACCGGGCACGGTAACCAACAATATGTCGCTTTCCAAGACTGCGCAGCTGGGCGATACGCGCAGTATGGAGATTCGGGCAACGATCAACAATGTCTTCAACACGGTGCAGTACGCGGGTGTGAACGGTACCGTGAACTCGCAGAACTTTGGCGAAGTGACTTCGGTGAAGCAGATGCGGAACTTTCAATTTATGGCGAGATTCAGGTTCTAGGAGAGGCGAATGGCAGGCTTGATACAGAAGATGACGGCGAGCCTCGCAGCCTTGGCGCTCGCCATGCCGGGCGCGCAGCCTGCACTCGCTCAAGATTCGAACCAGGTCTCCTCTACGCCGCAGGCTGGTTTCGTGCTCAAGACCAACGCCGAGTTAGTGCTGACGAACGTTGTTGCGCGCGACGCGAAGACCGGCGAAGTGGTTCGCGGGCTCAAGCAGAGCGACTTCCGTATTTACGAGAACGGCAAAGAGCAGCAGATTTCCACCTTCGATTTTCAAAGCGTGGATATGGCCATGCCGCTAAACGAAGCCACGGTGAGCGGACTGGCCGCCGGTCCTGCAAACAATGGCAGCAAGGCGGTTGTGGTCGCCAAACCGGAAGACCTGCGGAATCACCGGCTCATCGTAATGTTCTTCGATCTTACCTCGATGCAGCCCGAGGACCTGGAGCGCAGCGTCGACGCGGCGCAGGATTTTCTCCACAAAAAAATGCAGCCAGCAGATCTTGTCGCGCTCGTCTCCCTCGGCGATACGCTGAGCGTGGACCAGGACTTTACCGCTGATAAAGACGCATTGGTTCGCGAGGTGGGCGCATACAACGGCACTGAAGGCCAGGGCTTCCAGCAGGGCGCCAATGCCAACTCGAACCAGGTGGAAGACACCACGGCCTATACGCCAGACGAGAGCGAATTCAACGACATCAACACTGACCGCGAACTGTTTGCGTTACGCGCGATATCGAAATCCCTTGAAAGAATCTCCGAGAAAAAGTCTCTGCTCTATTTTTCAGGAGGTATTTCGCGCGACGGCATCGAAAACGAAGCGTCGCTGCGCGCCGCTATCAATGCCGCCGTGCGCGCCAACTTGGCCATCTACAGCGTAGACACCCGCGGCCTGCAGGCGATTGGCCCCCTGGGCGACGCGTCGACGGGTAGTTTGCGCGGGTCGGGTGCCTATAACGGCGCTGCGCTGCTCAATAACATGAACCAGAACTTCGCTACGCAGGAAGTCATGGCGACCCTCAGCACCGACACCGGCGGCAAGGCCTTCTTTGATTCGAACGACTTTGCTCCGGCCTTCGCGCAGGTGCAGAAAGATACTTCGGCGTACTACGCCATCGGCTTCCATTCCACCAATCTGGCGCGCGACGGCAAATACCGCAAGCTCACGATCAGGATCGACCGTCCGGGTATCAAGCTTGAATACCGGCCCGGCTACTACGCGCCGGCAGACTTTCGCCACTCCGGCCGTGAGGACCGCGAACAGGAGCTGAACGACCAGCTCGCCAGTGACCTGCCGGCTACGGATATCCCCGTCTACATGGACGCACTATACTTCCGACTCAATGAGAACCGCTTCTACGTGCCCGTCTCATTGCTCGTGCCCGGCTCGCAGATTCCGTTCGTAAAAGGCGGCGACAAGGACAAGGCGACGCTCGACATTATCGGCGAAGTGCTCGACGAAGTAAGGCGGCCCATCGGGCGCGCCCGCGAGACGGTGAAGCTGAATCTCGATCAGGCGCTCGGCGCGCGGCAGAAGAATATCGAGTACACGACCAGCTTCAATCTGCCGCCGGGCAAGTACGACATGAAGTTTGTGGTGCGCGAGAACCAGACCGGTCGCATGGGATCGTTCGAAGCGAATATCACGCTGCCGGACCTGAAGAAGGTGCCGCTCAAGATGAGCAGCATCGTGCTGGCCTCGATGCGCCAGCCGAGCAAAAAGCAGGACCCCCTGGTGCGGAACGGCGAGGAATACGTGCCCAACATCAGCCACGTCTTCCGCCAGGACCAGCACATGTATCTGCTTTACGAGATCTACGATCCGGCGCATGAGAAAGTGGAAAGCGATCAGTCAAAGGCTCCCAGGCAAAGCATCAACCTGCTCAGCAGCCTCGAGCTGATTCAAGGCTCGACGAAGGTGTATGAGACTCCGCTCGTGCAGGCCAAGGCCGTGAATGTCGAGGGCCGCGACGCAGTGGCTGTCGAGCTGGACGTGCCGTTGACCGGACTCAAACCGGGGGAGTACATCTGCCAGTTGAATGTGGTCGATGATGCCGGGGGAAGTTTTGCCTTTCCGCGCTTTGCTGTTCTGGTGAAGGAGCCCACTCCTTCCGCGCCCGCGACCGCATCGGTTCAATCTTCGGGTGGCGGCTCGAATTGAGCTGCCTCCGCGCCGCGATAAGGGCAGTGCCGGCAGCTTGATCCGCAGCAATAGCCGCGCTTCAAGTGATACGCCGCCGTAAAGACCATGTACGGCCCCTCGAAGTAGTAGTCTTCGGGCTCGAGCGCCTGGGGTAGGCTGGGCGTTTGCGGCTTGTTCTCCATGTTTCCATTCTCTCGTGAAACCGGCGGGAAGAAGCGGCCGAACGTAAACGATAAAATTGAAATATGACACTTTCCGCGCCCCGCTCGGTGATCGACCGCGCCCGCAAAATCAAGATCGTGCTCTTCGACGTCGACGGCGTTCTCACTGATGGCAGCATCTGGCTCATTCCCGTACCCATCCCATCGGCCAACGGAGCCATTATGTCGAAGATGGTTGAAGCCAAGGGCTATAACGCGCATGACGGCACGGCCATCTCGCTGGCACGGCTGGGTGGCCTCAAATGCGGCATCATCACTAAGCGCATCTCGGAGACGGTGCAGCTGCGCGCCCGCGACCTGAAGCTCGAATTCGTCTACCTCGGCCAGGCCTACAAGATGAAGCCGGTGCGCGAGATCATGGAGAAGGAGGGCGTCACGCTCGACGAGATCGCTTACGTGGGCGACGACGTGATCGACCTTCCTGTCATGCGGCAGTGCGGTTTTGCCGTTGCCGTCGCCGATGCGCGCGAGCAGGTAAAGGCGGAAGCGCATTATGTGACGCCGAACCGCGGCGGCCACGGCGCGGCGCGCGACGCGGTCGAGTTTATTCTCGAAGCGAAGGGCGTCCTCGACCGGTGCATTGAAGCCTACATCGACGAAGACAACCCGATGGCGCCGTCGATGGATATTGGCAAGGGTGGAGATCTGCAGGCATCATGAGAAGCGAGCGGAAAAAAGCAGTTGTGCTTCTCAGTGGCGGCCTCGATTCGGCCACGGTGCTGGCCATTGCAAAGAGCTTAGGCTACGAGCCGTACGCACTTTCGTTTTCTTACGGCCAGCGCCATGCGTGGGAGCTCGAAGCGGCGAAGCACGTTGCGGAATCGCTCGGCGCAGCGAAGCACCGCATCGCTATGATCGATCTGCGCGTCTTTGGCGGTTCTGCGTTGACAGATGATATCGCTGTGCCGAAGGGACGCGATGCGGGCGAGCTGGCGCACGGGATTCCGATCACTTATGTGCCTGCGCGCAACGCCATTTTTCTTGCATTCGCGCTGGCATGGGCCGAAGTGCTGGAGTCGAGCGACATCTTTATCGGCGTGAATGCGCTCGACTACTCCGGCTATCCCGATTGCCGTCCGGAGTTCATCGA
>JASHVE010000097.1 GCA_030039675.1 Acidobacteriaceae bacterium
GGTCGCCGGTGTAAAAATCGGTTCCGGTAGCGGCGATCCATCCATCAGTCCGCCGGGCAGCGAAATGCCGCACACCGTCTGCGTCTCGCGATATTCCTTCCATCCCGATCCCGCCAGATACCCGCGCGCCACGCACTCCACCGGAAACATCGCCGCGCGCTTCACCAGCATCGACCGCCCCTCGAGCTGTTCGGCGTAAGGCCGCAGCGCATTCGGATACTCATTCATATCGGCCGTGATCAGGTGGTTCGGTGCCAGGTCCTTGAGCAGCGCGAACCAGAACAGCGAGATTTGCGTGAGAATCTTGCCCTTGCCGGGAATGCCCGTAGCGAGCACGTGATCGAAGGCCGAAATCCGGTCCGTAGCTACCAGCAGCAGCGCATCTTCCACTGCATACAAGTCGCGCACCTTACCCCGCCCCAGCAGAGGCGTCGAACCTAAGTTTGTGGTTAGCAGAGCGGTCACGAAAAGAGGCATCCTCGCGTTGACTGAATCTCCGATTTTCGAAGGCCCGCCTGCCTTTGTCAATGCGCCGCAGCTGCCGGCAGTGCCCCGTTTTTTTCCCTGCTGCACAAATTCCGTGCACAAATTCCGTGCCCCATCCTTTCCGCTTTTTTCTGCGGAAAGGGTGGGCGTGCACGATTCTTCAGGCATTCCTTACTTCGGCATTCGCCGGCAAAGTGTCTCAAAAATGTGCACAATACATCGATTTTCCCAAGGCCCAAACTCGTGTGACGGCCATCACGGACCCCCGGCTGATTCTGCGAGACACTCCACTTGTCAACATGGTTCGGAGGGATTAAGAAAGCCCTCTTGGAGCCGGGCGACACGAGGCAGCAGTGGAAAGGGGAAGCCGCCGCTACTTCGTTAGTGCAGGGATCGCCAGTGGCTGCGTGCTACCGACCTCCGGCGCCGGCCACTGGTCCCCGTCCTTACCTTGTGGGCTTATAACAAGCGCCTCCGAAGCGACGATTTCCTTCGGAGGTGATTTTTATTGATCTCGAGACTCGTCGGCCGCGCGTACCATCCGGAAAAAATCGTCTTGCACATTGGGTCTGCCATGCTCACGATGGAACTGCCCCGTGCTCGCCCTCGTAAACACATGCAGCGCCCGGAGGTTCCTGAATGCTCAGGTTCTACGAATCTTTCTTTCCGGTGGTCTGGATCGTCTTTCTTCTCTATTGGCAGATCAAGGCCGTCAATACCAAAGCCACCCAACGCCTCGAACCGGCCGCCTCGCGCCTCCTGCGGGCGCTCGCCTTTCTGATCGTCATCACCCTCCTCTCCACAACGCGCATCCCGCTTCCCTGGCTTTATCTCCAGCTCTGGCCGGTCGGTCTCTTGCCCTTCTGGCTGGGAGCCGCAGTCATCGTCGCCAGCCTCCTCTTCGCCGTCTGGGCGCGCGAGCACCTCGGCAGGAACTGGAGCCGATCCGTCACCATCAAGCAGGACCACGAGCTCATCACCAGCGGCCCCTACGCCGCCGTCCGTCACCCCATCTACACCGGCATTCTGGCCGGATTTCTTGGCACCGCGATTGCGCTCTCCCAGCTGCGCGGAGTCATCGCCTTCGTCCTGATCTTCCTCGTGTTCTGGGCCAAGTTCCGCATGGAGGAGCAGTGGATGCGCTCCCAATTTGGGGCGACATATGCCGCCTATGCCCATCAGACCGCCGCCCTCGTGCCGTTCCTCTTCTGACCGTTCCATCGCGATCCGCCCTCGCGGGACGGTTCTTCGCCAACCGCCATTGTTGGAGGCTGCACCCAGACTTTTTTCCGCAAGCTGTTTAGGAAGCAACCCATCCGCCGCGGCGTGATAGAAAGCTATTGGAACCAACCTGGGATAATCCACCCAAGATGGAGAGCAGCTGCCATGAAAGATCTCTTTGACCCCACGCTGGCAGAAGACCTGAAACAGCGCATCCTGCGCCTGCGTCCTGAGAGTGAGCGGCAGTGGGGCAAGATGACGCTCCCCGAGACCCTCGCGCACTGTACCTCCGGCGTGCAGATGGCGATGGGTGTCATCAACCCCAGACGTGCATCTTTTCCTGCCAGCGTCATCGGCCTGCTCATCAAGCCCCTGGTCTTCGGCGACGACAAACCCATCCGCCGCAACGCGCCCTCTGCGCCGGAGCTCTTCCCCGCGGACCCCGCACAGTGCGACCTCGAGCGCGAACGCGCCCAGCTCATCGCAGCCATCGATGCCTTCGCCACCCAGGGCGCGGCATGTTGCTCCCGGCACCCGCACCCCTTCTTCGGTCCGCTTAAACCGCAGCAGTGGGCCATTCTCATGTATAAACACGTCGACCATCATCTGCGTCAGTTCGGCGCCTGACACCGGTTGATGGTTTCGTCGTAATCGCGCACGATGATAGCCACGCAGGCAATATGCTGTCTCACGACGAGGCCGCCTCGCCGGCAATCTCCACCTCTACCGAATCGCCGTCCTGCAATTGATAGCTATCGCGCAGCTTCACGTCAGTGGCAATTTCGATGATGGTTCTCGGATGATGTCCACGTCCTTCTTCGTTAGCTGCTGTGCGAAGAATGAACGCCGGTCTGCCGAAGATCGAGCATGGAACAATGTTGACCGTCACTGTTCCTCCATACTCCGCGCCTTCGAGATGCAAGCAGTTTGGAGGAACGAACCAGGGCTGCTCCAGTTGCAGGTTAAGCGTCCCAGGGAAGAGCAGCATTCCGGTCTTGCGCAGATAGTGGTCGCGCAGTTTCTCAATCCAAATCGAGAAGTTCCCCATCCCCGACACAACAGTTCCACGAATCGTCGGCACACGAACCTCTACCAGATGATAACTGTCCGGATCAGCGAAAACGCCGATGCACTCACCCAGGCAGATCGTTACCTGAAAGTCGGTTCTGCCTTAGTTTTCCGAAGCGACACCGGGCCGGAATTCGTGGACCAGAACCCGTTTGCCAATCTAATGGTTATCGACTAATGCAACCAACCATTTACTGAGGCTTCAGGGTCGCCGACCGGCCATTCTAAGAGTTCGAATCCGTCATGCGGCGAAGTGCAAGCTGATGTGTCCCGAAAAGGGGTAAGTTCGACCTGTCATTTCCCAGTCCTTCCGCAGTACCATTGCAGGATCGAAAACCCAACAGGAATTCTCAGCGCATGCGGCCCGGCTCCCGGTCGAGGTGAAGCCCTCAGGTGGAACAAACATGAGTGACCTTCTTCAGTCTTTCGCTCAACTGCTCGGCAAGATACCTGCCACATTTTGGGGCGTCGTAGTCGGCTCGCTTTTCACCCTAACGGGCATCTACTTCACCAATCGCGCTGGCGACCGCCGCTTGAGTTTGCAACTCCAAAACGACAGGGAGTTGAAAAATCGGGAACGAGAAATGACTTTCCGAAAGGATACATACGCAGCAGCAGCAGAGGCCATTGCGGTTTCTGTGAGTGCCCTTTCCAAGCTCAGCGAGTTAAGCTCTTCGCTGAGGGAAGTTTCGGCAATGCAGCTTGAGAAATCTCCCGTCCTCGCAAAGGTAAACCTTGTCGCCGGTGAAGATACTATTCGCGCACTTGCCAATTTCGGAACGGGATTCGCAGGCGCTTTTTTTCGTCTGACCCGACAACGAATGGACCTGGACATTCTGCGAGAACAGATTGCGGCAAAGGTCGCGTTAGTTAAAAGCTTTGAAAAAACACGCGACGCCATGATTGAACTTATGCGGCATCACAATATTGAAGGCACCCAAGATGCACAGAGATTTGAAGCGATACAGAGGAACTATGAGTTTGAGGCAGGTCGTATCGCAACGACAAACCAGGAAATTCAACAAATGACCGCAGAGCTTTCCGCAAAACATTTTCCTTTTGCGAAACAGTGCTTTGTGGAAACGATACATATCAACCGATTGCTTGTCCCTTTACTAACTGCAGCGCGGAAGGAGTTAGAGCTTCCAATCAGCGAGGAAAACTACGCCGAAATTCTTCATCAGACTTACCCGACACTGGAGGGGCAATTGGACGAGTTTATCCAGAATATTCCTGCTGTGAATGCTGTAACGTCGACTTCGCAGATCTATTCAGAATGATGACCGAGTGGGCGGGTGCCCAGGTCTCAGGGAATCAAAATCACGCAAGAAAATGGGTGCCCCAGGTCCCTCGCATTTGGGGACCTGGGAAAGCATGCCGCCAACCCCGCTAGGACAAAGCTCTCCCGGAAGGGAGAGCCCGACAATAGCCCATGGATGAAGTCCGCGAAGCGGACGCAATCCTGGGACATCCCCACACCACCGATCCTGCCGTCCCGGAGGGCCGGCACGAACCGCACCATGCCTGCGCAAAATATCCCGGCGATCCGGCACAATCCATACAGACTTGTGAGTCCGTCAGGAATGTCCCCGGTCCGTACCACAGGGGGACACCCCCTCCCTCCCCAAACAGCGCATTTACGGGAAGGAAAACGAAGATTTCGGGTGCGCAAGGAATTTCCAATCAACGACTTGCCTGAATAAAGCAAAAGGGGCCCTGTTAACGGAAGAGTCAACAGAACCCCCTCAAAAACGGCCCTTTTTACGCAATTTCAGCCCTACGCCGTAGCCCGCTGCTCGTGGTGTCCGAGCCGCACGCTCACGATCTTCGAAACACCCGGCTCCTGCATCGTCACGCCGTAGATCATGTCGGCGGAATGCATCATGCGCTTCGAGTGCGTCACCACCAGAAACTGCGTATCGAGGCTGAGCGAGTGCATGAGCTCGGCGAAGCGGCCCACGTTGGTCTCGTCCAGTGCAGCATCCACTTCGTCCAGCACGCAGAAGGGGCTGGGCCGGAACTGGAAGATGCCCACCAGCAGCGCCAACGCGGTCAGCGCCTTTTCGCCGCCCGAGAGCAGCAGCACATTCTGCAGTTTTTTGCCCGGCGGCGAAGCCACGATGTCGAGACCGCTCTCGTCCTGATTCTCCGTATCGGTGATGCGCAGGAAGGCATTGCCGCCGCGGAACAGGCGCGTAAACACTTGGCCGAAGTTTTCGTTGATCTGCGCAAAGGCCTCGTCGAACTTGGTGCGCGAGATCTGGTCGATCTCCTTGATCGTCTCCTGCGTGTTCTCGATCGACTCGATCAGGACGTTGCGCTGGGTCTCGAGGAAGGAGTGCCGTTCCGCGGTCTCCTTGTACTCGTCCAGCGCCATCATGTTTACCGGGCCCATCTGCTCCATGCGCTCGCGCAAGCCGCGGCAGG
>JASHVE010000098.1 GCA_030039675.1 Acidobacteriaceae bacterium
TCGCGTTTGAGCTCGAGCGGGGCGCGACCAATGAGGCAATAGACGGAAAACGCAAGAATGAACAGAGCCAGCGTGGCCTTTACGAGCCGCTGCGGGCCGTGAGTGAGGAGCAGAACGCCGAGCGGGATGCCGGGCAGCGTGGGCAGCAGCAGCCAGGCCGTGCTGCGGAGATGAATCTTCTTCCAGTCCTGCATGACCACGATGCCGGCTACGGTGACGGAGAGAAGCACGGCCAGCGGAGCGGCTTCGCGCACGGGGATGACAGTGGCGAGCAGCGGAACGGCGACCAGCGCCTCGCCAAAGCCGAGCGAGGAGCGGATGAGCGTGGCGGCAAAGATGATGAGCAGAACGTAGACGGTGGTAAGGTCGATGGGGATCTCCGAAGCGCAGCCACGTTCCCGCGGGCAAAAGCTATGGTCTCACGCGTGGCGGCAGGCGAGATTTCGCCGTAATTTCGCTTGAGACCCTATGATAGTGGGAGCGCCTGATTCCGGCGTTCAGCCCGATGGCTTCCAGCGAAACCACAACCCGCACGCTTCCCTCGCTCTACGAGTTCTTCTCGCCGGGCGGGATTCTGGCGCGCTCGCCGCTGCCCTACGAGTACCGTCCGAATCAGCTGGAGATGGCGAAGGCTGTGGAGCGGGCACTGAGCGAGCGGCGGCATCTGATCGTCGAGGCGGGAACGGGAACGGGCAAGACGCTGGCCTATCTGCTGCCGGCGCTGCGCACTGGGCAGCGAGTAATTGTTTCGACGGGCACGAAGGCGCTGCAGGACCAGCTTTACTTCCGCGATATTCCGTTCCTGCAGACGCTGCTGGGCGAGCTGCGCGTTTGCTACATGAAGGGACGCGCGAACTATCTGTGCCGGCACAAGCTGGTGGCGCTGCGGGAACAGCCGATTCTTTCGGGCCTGGAAGAGATCGACCAGTACCGGCAGATTGCGGCGTGGGAGCGGATCACGGAGACGGGCGACCGAGCGGAGCTGGCCGGATTACCGGAGTCGAGCGCGCTGTGGCAAAAGCTCGATGCGCGGGCGGATGCGTGCCTGGGATCGACGTGCCCGGACTATCGGCGGTGCTTCATCACGGAGATGCGGCGCAAGGCGCTCGAGTCGGACATCATCATCGTGAATCACCACCTGTTCTTTGCAGACCTGAGCGTGAAGCAGGAGGCGGCGGGCGCGCCGGATGCGGGGATTCTGCCGGATGCGGCGGCGGTGATCTTCGATGAGGCGCACGAGCTGGAAGAGGTGGCGTCGAGCTACTTTGGGCTTTCGGTGAGCAATGTGCGGTTTGAAGAGCTGGCGCGCGATACCGATGTGCTGCTGCGCGGCAAAGAAGGCACCGGGCATATGCCCGCGGTGACGCAGCAGCTCCGCGACCGGGCACGGATGTTTTTTGCCGGATTGCCGATGGCCGGCGATGGGCGGCAGCCGTTTGCGGCGCGCGAGGAGTTTCTGGAGTCTTCGGGAGATTTGTATCTGAGCGTGCGGGCGACGCTGAAGCAGATGGAAGCGGAGATGGAGCGGCTCACCGGCGTTGAGGAAGCGCCGGGGCTGAAGAAGCGCGTGGCGCGGCTGCGCGGCGAGCTCGAGTTTCTGCTTGAGTCGAATGCGAGCAACATGGTGTATTGGCTGGAGCGGCGCGCAGCCGGCGCCACAACTTCCGCGCAGAGATCTGGCGCGCGCAATGCGGCCAGAACAACGTATCTGCAGGCGACGCCGATTGATGTTTCGGAACTGCTGCGCGAGCTGGTGTTTGAGGCGATTCCGACTGTGGTGCTCACTTCGGCAACGCTCACGGTGCAGGGCGGGTTTGAACATCTGCGACGCAGGCTGGGGTTGGGCGACACAGGCCAGGGGGCCCGGGAATTGGTGGTGCCGTCGCATTTTCGCTACGGCGAGCAGGCGCTGCTGTATCTGCCGCCACAGATGCCCGACCCGCGCGATCCGGAGTTTCCCGAGGCGGCGGCGCAGTGTATCCAGCGCGTGCTGGAGATTTCGCGCGGGCGCGCATTCTGTCTCTTTACCAGCTACAGCCAGATGCGCGATCTCTATGAGCGGCTGCTGCCGGTGCTGGATTATCCGATCCTGTTGCATGGAACGGCTCCGCGCAAGGCGCTGCTCGAGGAGTTCCGCATCACGCCGAATGCGGTGCTGTTCGGCACGTCGAGCTTCTGGCAGGGCGTGGATGTGCAGGGCGAGGCGTTGAGCTGCGTGATCATCGACCGGCTGCCGTTCGCGGTGCCCAACGACCCCGTGGTGCAGGCGCGGATGAAGGCAATTGAAGAGGCCGGCGGGCGGCCGTTCTTCGACTACCAGGTGCCGGAGGCGGTGTTGACGCTGAAACAGGGATTCGGGCGGCTGATTCGCTCGCTGGAGGATCGCGGCGTGCTGGTGCTGCTTGATCCGCGGATTCGCACACAGCGATATGGGCAGACGTTTCTGGCCAGCTTGCCGCCGTACCGGATGACACAGACGATTACGGATGTGGAGAAGTTTTTTGAGTAATACGCGGTTGGTTTTATTTACATTTATTGTGGCTAGGGTGGTCGAAATGGGAAGTGGGCATTTTCAGAATACTCCGGAAGAATCCGACCTCTTGCGTATGCTCCACTCTACGGAGCACACCTTTGTCGAACGAAAGACTATAGGAGATAGCCGGGATTGGGTAAAAACAATTGTGGCCTTTGCGAATACGTTAGCGACCAATCAACATGGGATTCTATTTGTCGGTGCGACAGATGCGGGAGAAATAGAATCTAGGCTTGGTAACCTCGATAAGCTGCAAAGGACTTTCTCCGAAAAAATGCAGGCTGCTTATCCACCTATTTACTACATAACAAAAATAATTCAGGAGAATAACCGAGAATGCCTCGCGGTAATCGTGCCAGGTAGTGCAATGCGCCCTCATTTCGCCGGCCCACCCTATTTGCGAGATGGATCTCAATCAATTGTGGCGAAGTCGGAACAGTATGAATCTTTACTCGCTGCTCGTGTGGGAAAGGTTTTTGAATTACAAAAATGGATCAGCAAATCGATTACAATTAGGTCCTTCACGCGATCGACTACAACGCCGGACGGAATACGGCAATCGACAGCTCCTGCCAAAGTGGTGGCAGCTAACCAGTTTTATCTAACTGTCTTTTATAACAACCGCCATTGGTCATACCCTCTTAGTCGATTTGAAATAGCTTTCGATCACGAAAGAGATTGCCTAGAGATTGAGCTTCTTCCGCCACCGCTGTAGTCTGCTCTGTTTTACTCGATCTTGACACCGAGGTCCATCGAACAGATATGTCACGTTCCAAGAAGTTTTACAAGTTGCGCCCCGATTCACCGCAAAACGCTGCGATGATCGATGTTGGCACTTGTTAGCATCAGGCTTCGTGGATCAGACTTACGAAATCTGGACAAACGGAGGACGACTGCATGGGAGGCTTGATTCCGTTAGGCGATGCGTCCCGGCGGACGATGCGCAAGCCCGTCATTACCGGCGTGCTCATCGCGGTAAATATCTATGTCTTCTTGAAGGAGCTGCTGTACGGCGATGCGTACGTCGCGCAATGGTCGGCGATTCCGGCGCAGATCACCTCCGGGCACCATCTCATCACGCTGTTCACGTCGATGTTCATGCACGGCGGCTGGATGCACATCATCGGCAACATGATCTTTCT
>JASHVE010000099.1 GCA_030039675.1 Acidobacteriaceae bacterium
TTCGCGAGGAAGCGACTGGAGGTTGCATGAGGAAGTTTTGCTATGGCGTTCTGGCGGCGGTGATTGGAGCCTGGTTGTTCGCAGCCGTACCGGGCGCACAGGCTCAGGTCAGCGTCACCATCGGTCCGGCGCCGGTCTGCCCATATGGTTATTACGACTACCCGCCCTATGCCTGTGCGCCTTACGGCTACTATGGACCGGAATGGTTCACTGGCGGTGTGTTCATCGGTGCGGGCCCGTGGTATCACGGCCCGGCGCATTTCTACGGGCATGTCGACAATCACTTTGATCCGCATCACGGATACAAGGGAGCCTTTCCGAACCGCGGCGAACATCCCCGGCCGGAAAACCACGTGGACAAGATGCCGAACTTCCACGGAAATGAGATGAGGGACGGCCGGGGACACGGGCGCTAAGAGACCGCTACAACAGGCGCTCAACACCGCAGGCGGGCACGGTGCACCGCCCGGTTTTCTAGCGCTGGGCGTCCGTGTGTTTACCTATCCTCTTGGCGGCGCCGCCGTGGAACCGCGCACGACGAGGCTGGTCGACACGAGAAATTCGCGCGGCAGCTTGGGATTGGCTGGGTTTTCGGCCTGCGCACGAAGAGCCTCGAAGGCAGCGCGCGCGAGGTCAGCGCGCGAGAGGCGGATGGAAGTGAGGGGTGGCAGCGTGAATTCTGCAAAGTCGATGTCGTCCAGTCCGATGACGGAGAGATCCTGTGGCACGCGAAGGCCCTCCATGTAAGCGGCGCGCAGGACGCCGATGGCGATCATGTCGTTCGAACAGACGATTGCAGTAGGCCGCGCGGCGAGCTTCTGTAACTGTGTGAAGCCGGCTACTCCACCTTTGAGCGTGTGGTCGCACTCGATCACCCACTTCTTTTGGAGGGGCAGGCCTGCTCCGCGCATGGACGCGCGGAAGTCGTTTTCGCGCGTGACGGCCGAGTGCAAGCTGTGTGGCCCGGCCAGAAAGGCGATGTTCCGATGACCTAAGCCGACCAGATGGTCGACGGCTGCCCGAATGCCTGTAGAGTAGTCCAGCAGAATGGTGCTGGCCTTCGGGTCGTCCAGCTTGAACTCGGCGAGCACGATGGGAACGTTGCGGTGGACGAGCTGGTCCAGGACGCTCTCTTCTTCGCCAAACGTCATCACAGCTACGCCATCGACCTTGCGCTCCAGCATGCGGCGCACGCAGGTGGTCAGAATCGCCGGATCGCTGTTCGAAGAGCTGACGAGGATCTCGTATCCGTGCTTTACGGCAATCTCCTCGAAGCTCTGGATCAACTCGGGGAAGAATGGATTGGTAATGTTTTCGACGATAATGCCCAACAGCCGGCTGCGGCCCGAAACCAAGGTGCGGGCGTGAGTGTTAGGGAAGTAATTCAGCTGCTTGATGGCTTGCCAGACGCGCTTGGAGAGCCGATCACTCACGAGAGGAGAGCCGTTGATGGTTCTCGAGACCGTGGCGATCGACACCTTTGCCAGCGCTGCCACGGCGCGGATGTCAGGCATTTTGCCGGTAGTTTTGCGCGATGCTTTACGAGGCACGAACCAATCCTAACGCATTTTTACAAAGTGGAATGGCAGACTGCTGGAAGGATTTTCGCAAAGAAAGACGGCCGGCACACCGGTCAGGTGGTTCCTGCGCGCCGGGACCCAGGACAGATACTTCACGCAACTGCCACATGACGGTTGCGTGAAGCTGTGGTAAGGCGCCGTTATGCCTGGTCGGCGATCAGCAGGCGCAGGTCACGCAGGTTTTG
This sequence comes from Acidobacteriaceae bacterium, assembly GCA_030039675.1. Taxonomy (GTDB): domain Bacteria; phylum Acidobacteriota; class Terriglobia; order Terriglobales; family Acidobacteriaceae; genus Telmatobacter. Next base: position 1,766 of record JASHVE010000099.1, read on the forward strand.
CCCGGTGGGCCCAGTCACAACGGAATCGCCGAGCGCCGTGAAAAGAGGACAGGCATTGAATTCTGCAAGCGACTGCTCGGGATCGAACCCAAACGCGCGGGCGCGCGCAACCGTAGTGGGGTCGGCAATGGCGCCGGCCGACCGCGTGTTGCCGTCAATGCCGTCCGATCCTGCGCTCAACACAGTCAGGCGAGCGTTCGGGTATTTCTGGAGCTCAAGGGCACAGGCAAGCGCGAACTGCTGGTTGCGTCCACCTGCTCCCGGCGTACGATTCAACATGACCGTCACTTCGCCTACAGAGATCAGGCACACGTGTTCGTGAACCGCGCGCAGAGCATGGAACCGTTCCAACAGGTAACGGGCTGCCGCAGCGTAATCCCAGTCGTCGCAGCTGTTGTCCACCACGGCGTGGAAACCAGCCTTTTGCGCCAGAGTGCGGGCATTCTCCATCAGGTCGTGGCTTGAGAGAAGGATCTCGAAGACAGAATCGCGAAAAGTCGCTTCTTCGTCATTCATTGCGGCGGCTGCCGTCACACGCCGCGCCAGCACAGCTTCGGTCCACGGCAGCTTGGGCAGAAAGGCCGGGCGCCGCGCCTTGCTTCCGGGTGACTCAGGCAGATCTTCGCGTTCAAAAAAGGCGCGCACTGTGGGCGGAAAATGCGCTGGAAGGTTGTACCTGGCCAGCAGCTCGCGTACCTCAGTCACCGTGGAGTGATCAGGTGAGGTGGGGCCAGATGACAGTGCGTCCAGCGAGCGCAGAGGCACGTCGGGCAGCAGCAGGCTCACCTTCATCGCCTCCGGAGCAGCCATCGCCAGCCGACCCCCCTTCACGCCGGAAAAGTGCTTGCGCAGGGTATTGATTTCGCTGATCGGCGCACCGGAGGCAAGCAGCGCCTGATGGAAGGCGATCGTATCATCCAGCGTGATCTGCGGATCCAGCGGCAGATCAAACATGGCAGATCCGCCGCCGGAGATCAGGAAGAAGACCAGGGTGTCTTTCTTCGCCTTGCGCACCAGAGCCAACGCGGCCCGAGCCGCAGCAAACGTGTCCTCGTTGGGCAGCGGGTGCCCGCCCTCGAAGTAGCGGAACCGCCAGTTCCGTGCCTTGGGCAATTGATTCCAGCAGCAGATGCCGCGCAGTCCTTGGCGCCGCTTCATACGATCCAGCAGTACTTCCAGCATCGGCCCAGCGGCCTTGCCCAGCGCGATTACGAAGATGCGCTTGTACTCGGAGAGATCGATGGTGGGCGGTCCGCTGCCGTCGGGCAGCAACCGGTGCAGCACATTGCCGTCGAAACGCAGCCGGCGGTCGAAAGCCGATGCAATATTGCAGGCGGCCACTGCGCCCGTGAAGATATCCGTAGCCGTCGTGTGGAGTGTTTCGAGGGTCGAGTCGCTCACTGGGGTCATACCAATTGCTCCTTCAGCCAACCAGACAAGACTTGCCGCATCGGCTCCAGTTGGCCGGTAAAAAAATGATCGGCGCCCGGAAGGAGAACCAGGCGTTTTGGATCGGCTGCAGAGGCTGCTACCTGCCGAAGCTGCGCGGTCGGGGCGAACTGGTCGTGGTCTCCGCTGAGAAATAACTTGGGAATGAGGACGTCTTTGAGGAAAGGGAAGTGATATTTGCGGTTTCCCGCTTCGATGGGCAAACCGAGCGCGGCAAGCGCGCGGACATTGCGACTGCGGTCGGAGCGACAGCAGGACTTCAACGCCATGACGGCCCCGAAGCTGAATCCCACCGCCACGATGGGCAATTTGAAGGCGTTTTCAAGCCAGCGCAGAGCAGCGATTACATCTTCCACCTCCGCTTCGCCGTCGTGTGCCCCCTCGCTGCGGCCGGTGCCGCGAAAGTTGAAGCGCAGCACCGGTACATGTAGTCCCCACGCTGGATCGTTCAGGGCTTTCATGGCGTGATACACCACTTTGTTGTGCAGGTTTCCTCCGCCGAGCGGATGCGGATGACACACGAGCGCAGCGAACTTTGCATCCGGCGCACCCTGATTGAGCAGTCCCTCGAGCCGTCCGGCCCGCCCGGAGAAATCCACATTGTGCAGCCTGCGCGGCGCTTGCCCTGGTGGCCGATCCGCGTGCAGCAGCGGTCTGACCACAATTGCATCGGCAGGCTTTGTTCGAGCTTGGTCGGAGGCAATTGCAGAACTCATCCCACGCGATATTCTACGCCCAATGGGCATTCTCCTCCAGACCCCCAAAGCAAGCCGAGTCAAATCTGAGAAACGCGGCTGCGCTATTCTGGCAGCATATGATCGATTCTCCCCGGCCTGTACAGATTGACCCGCTCGGGTTGACCCGCCAGTTATGCGAGATTGAGTCCACTACGTATTATGAGGGCGCGGTAGGCGATTTTTTGGCCCAGTTTCTCTCTCTTCGTGGTTGGGATGTGGAGAAAACCCCGGTTCCGCAACCAGTGGAGAGCTCAACCGCCGGCGCGCGCTGGAATGTCTATGCCGGCATTGCGGGGCAAACACCGGATCTGGTTTTTTCCACGCACATGGATACGGTGCCGCCGTATATTCCCTTCAGCGAGGACGCCAATTTTCTTTACGGCCGCGGCGTCGTGGATGCGAAGGGCATTATCGCGGCGCAGGTCGCGGCTGCCGAAGCGCTTCGTGCAGAAGGGTTCCGGGTTGGCACGTTGTTTGTCAGCGGCGAAGAACGCGATTCGGCGGGCGCGAAGGAGGCCAATCGTGCACCCAAAGGCAGCCGGTTCCTGATTAACGGCGAGCCGACGGACAATCGGCTGGCCCTGGCTTCAAAAGGCGCATTGCGCGTCATTCTTCGCGCCACCGGAAAGATGGCCCATTCGGCCTATCCCGAGCTGGGTGAGTCGGCAGTCCACAAACTCGTTGCAGCGCTGAGCCGCGTGCTTGCCATTCCTTTGCCAGTGCTGGATGATGTGGGGCCGAGCACGCTCAACATCGGTCAGATCCGCGGCGGCCACGCGCCGAATGTGATTGCCGACAAAGCCGAGGCCCATATGCTCATCCGCCTCGTGGGTGACTCCGCTCCCATCCGTGCGGCTCTTCTCGAAGCCTGCAGCGGTCTAGTGGAAGTTGACTTCGCCCTGGAAATTCCCTTCGTCCGCCTGCGCGCGGTCGAGGGGTTGCCCACCATGATCGCGAAGTTCACCACCGACATTCCGGAGCTGTCGAATTGGGGCGAGCCGCTGCTGCTCGGGCCGGGATCGATCCATGTAGCCCACACGCCGGACGAGAAGCTGGCCAAGAGAGAGCTGATCGAGGCGGTCGAGCTGTATATCCAGGTGGCGAAACGGCTGCTGGCATGACCGTGGGCGGAATCCATGAAATAAGTTGAGCCGCATAGCGGACCCCTCTGCTATTCTTCGAGCGCCGTCTTCTCCCGAAAATCTTTCGATCGAGGTCGATATGGCTGCTGCTGTTTCTGCTCCTGTCACGCCCGAACGCATCCTTCAACTCGCGTGGGGTTATGCGCCGCCACTGATTCTCGAGGCGGCCATCCGCCATCGCGTCTTCGACGAACTGGATCACGGCTCTAAATCTCTCCACGAGATTAGTGCGGCCACCGGCGCGTCCGAACGCGGACTCGCGCCGATTTTGGACGTTCTGGTCGGTCTCGATTTTCTAGCCAAAGACCCGAGCGGATATTACTCGCTGATGCCGGAGAGCGCGGCATTTCTGGTAAGCACCAAGCCATCTTTCCAAGGCGGCATCATTCGCCACACGAGCGAACATTTGCTTCCCAAGTGGCTCGCACTCAACGAAGTTGTCGCCACTGGCCGGCCGGGAGTCGCCGTCAATCAACAGCTGGAGGGCAGCGGCTTCTTTGAAAAGTTTGTCAACGATATTTTTCCTATGAGCTATCCGGCGGCTGAAACACTCGCGCGGCATCTCGGGCTGGCCTCCGCACCTGTGCCGTCCCGAGTTCTCGATCTCGCTGCAGGATCGGGTGTCTGGGGCATTGCTCTCGCGCAGAGCGCCCCACAGGTTCGTGTGACGGCCGTTGACTGGCCGGGCGTGATTCCCGTGACGCGCAAAAATGCCGAGCGCTTTGGCCTCGCAGATCGCTTCACGTTTGTGGAAGGCGATCTGCATGACGCCGATTTTGGCAACGGTCACCATGTAGCCACGCTGGGGCACATTCTGCACAGCGAAGGTGTAGAGCGCAGCAAGACATTGCTCGCGAAGACGTTTTCGGCGCTCAGCTCCGGTGGAACCATCGCGATTGCCGAGTTCCTGGTAAACCCCGACAGAAAGGGGCCGCTGCGCGGACTGATCTTTGCCGTCAACATGCTTGTGAATACCGATGCCGGAGGCACATACTCCTTCGAGGAGATCAGTGAATGGCTCAGCGACGCCGGCTTTGTGAATGCTCGTACGCTCGACGCACCCGGACCGTCGCCGCTGATCCTGGCGACCAAACCTTAGAGAGCCGGCCATGGTAGAAATGGCTCAAGGAGAAACTATCTTAAGCGCAAGAATCTACGACATTCCTGTTGAAAAGATCACCGGCGAGCCTGCATCACTCGCAGACTACAAAGGTAACGTTCTGCTCATCGTTAACGTTGCCTCGAAGTGCGGCTTAACAGGGCAGTACGAGGCCCTTGAAAAGCTCTATGAAAGATTCCGCGGACAGGGCTTCGTCATCACCGGTTTTCCGGCCAACGATTTCAGGGCGCAGGAGCCGGGCACGAACGAAGAGATCCAGTCTTTCTGCATGTTGAACTACGGCGTCACATTTCCGCTCTTTAGCAAGATCACCGTTGTGGGCGCGGGCAGGCATCCGCTCTACTCTGCTTTGATTGCCGCCCAGCCCAAGGCAACCAGCCTGGCTGAAAACCCCTTCCGCGAAAAGCTGAAGGGCTACGGCATCGATACGCTGCCGGAGCCGGAGATTCTCTGGAACTTCGAGAAGTTTGTCGTGAGCCGGACCGGCGAGGTCGTCCGTCGCTTCTCGCCGGACACCGTGCCCGACGCGCCGGAACTGATCGCTGCCATTGAGGCCGAGCTGGCGAAGGCGTAGCGGCATCTCCAGCAGCTGGCCGCGCAGCATGGGTTCCGGTTATCCTGAGCTCATGCGCGAGGCTTCTTCCACTTCCGCCACCAACGAGCTCGAACACGCAGCGTCTTCCTACTTGCGTTCAGCGCGGCACCAGCCGGTGCAGTGGCGCGCTTGGAGCGTGGAGGCCTTTGCCAGTGCGCAGGCGCAGAACAAGCCTGTGCTGCTCGACATTGGTGCGGTGTGGTGCCACTGGTGTCACGTGATGGACCGCGAATCCTACGAGGATGCCGAGATCGCCGCTCTGATCAACCGGCTCTTTGTAGCCGTCAAGGTGGATCGCGATGAGCGGCCGGACGTGGATGCGCGCTATCAGGCCGCGGTCTCAGCCATCAGCGGGCAGGGCGGATGGCCGCTGACCGCATTCCTCACACCGGATGGACGACCCTACTTCGGCGGTACGTATTTTCCCCGTGATGACCGCTACGGACGCCCGGGCTTCGGCCGCATTCTGATGGCTATGGCGCAGGTGTGGCACGACCGGCGCGATGAGGCGCTCGAAACCGCGTCGAGCGTGATGGCGGCTATCGAGCACAATGAGAGTTTCTCCGGCCGCGGCGGCGATCTGACGCCTGCGCTGGTGGAGAAGATTGCCGCATCGGCGCTGGCGCAGTTCGATCCGCGCAACGGCGGCTTTGGCTCTCAGCCCAAGTTTCCTCATCCCGCCGCGCTGGATTTGCTGCTCGAATTGGGTGTGAATCGCGGCAACGAGCAAGCCCGCACGGCGTTCGCGACGACGCTCGAAAAGATGGCGCGCGGCGGCGTCTACGACCAGCTCGCTGGCGGATTCCACCGCTACAGCGTGGACGAGCGCTGGGTGGTGCCCCACTTCGAGAAGATGCTCTACGACAACACAGAGCTGCTGCGCAACTACGCGCACGGCTTCCAAAGTCTGGTGCGGGGAGATTTCCTGGAAACGGCGCGCGAAATCGTCGCGTGGCTCGACTCGACGTTGACCGATCGCGAGCGTGGCGGCTTTTACGCCTCGCAGGATGCAGACGTAGGTCTGGATGACGACGGCGATTACTTTACCTGGACACTCGATGAGGCGCGCGCGGTACTTGACCCGGCGGAGCTCGAACTGGCCGCGCAGTATTATGACATCGGTGAGCTGGGTGACATGCATCACAACCCGGCGAAAAATGTGCTGCATCTGAATCACACTCTGGCCGAGCTGTCTGCGAAGTCCGGCACGTCTCAGGAAAATCTGCGGCCTTTGCTTGATTCAGCGCGGTACAAGCTGATAGCCGCGCGTGTGCTGCGGCCCACGCCGTTTATCGATCAAACGCTCTATACTGGCTGGAACGCAATGGCTGTCACGGCGTACCTCGAGACTGCGCGAGTCGTACGCATCGATGCTGCGAGAGATTTCGCTCTGCGCACACTGGACCGGCTACTGAGCGAGGCCTGGGATGGCGAAGCAACATTGAACCACGTGATTGCATATCCTGAGGGAATTGCTCCTCAAGAGAGAGCCCCCGGAACACTCGACGATTATGCCTTCACGGTGCATGCCTGCGTCGATGCGTGGCTGGCGAACGGAGAGATGAAGTACTATCGCGCCGCCGTCAAGCTGGCCGATGCAATGATCGCGCGCTTCTACGACCGCACAGCCGGCGCATTCTATGACGCGGCTGCCCCTGCTGTCGGAACCGCGCCGCTCGGCGCGTTGACCGCTCGCCGCAAGCCGCTGCAGGACGCACCCACTCCGGCCGGCAATCCCACGGCTGCTGCTGCGCTGCTCCGGCTCGAAGCTCTGAGCGGGCGCACGGAGTATCGCGAGATCGCCGAGGACACGCTCGAGTGTTTCGCCGGGATTGTTGAGCACTTCGGCCTGTATGCGGGCAGCTACGGGCTGGCGCTCGAACGGCTGCTGCTCGATCCCGTGCAGGTCATTGTCGTGGGTTCGGGCGCCGAAGCCGAGCGGCTCGAGGCCACAGCGGTAGCGGGGTATGCAGTGAACAAGACGGTGATGCGCATTGCGCCTACGGGTCTCGTGCCGGGAGGCATACCGGAGGCGCTTGAAGAGACGCTGCTGCAAGTGCCGACTCCCGCCGCCGAGGCGTGGGCGCTGGTTTGCAAAGGACGCACCTGCCTGCCGCCGGTTACGGATGCGGAAGCGTTGCTGCAGGCTTTCCAGTCCGGCGCGGCCACGCCCGCTCGCTGAGTATTCTCATTACTCGCCAGAAAACGGATTGGTCTCCTGCGGCTTCAGCGTGGTTGGATCCACCGCTTGTCCGGATTCGTGAGCTGTGGTTTCGCTTTCGTGCTGAGTCCGCGCAGTGCTGCTTCCGTCGCCACCGGCAAATGCATTGAATACCCGGTTTGGATCGCCGGGAAGCATGTCGTTCTCTTCAAGCACCAGCCGCACGCGGCGCTGAAACTCGCGTATCGGGCCATACTGTTGAGTGGGCAGCGTCTTGAAGATCACCGGAAAGATCAGTTGCGATCCCTTCACGGAGTCCAGTCCCAGAACCTGGGGATCGGCAACAAAGACATGTTTGAACTGTTCGCTATTGCGCACATCCATCGCGACTTGTTTTAGCAACTCCATCACGCGGTCAGGATTTGAGGAGAAATCGACGCTCACGTTGATGGTCGCAACCGAGTAACCGACGCTCAGGTTGGCGACGGTCGTGATCTGCGAGTTGGGAATGACGTACAGGGTGCCATCGCCGTCGCGGACAGTGGTCTTGCGCAGGGTCATGGCCTCCACGGTTCCGGCCAGCCCGGCGAGCCGTACGGTGTCGCCAACGTTGAACTGGCCTTCCACCAGGATCAGGATGCCGTTAAACATATCCTTCACGATGGTCTGCGCGGCAAGCCCGATGGCCACGCCGGCGACGCCCGCGGAGGCAAGCAAGGGCGCGAGATTGACGCCAAGGGCCGCCAGGAATTGCATGCCCGCGATGGCGCCGATGACCGCCAGGCCCGTGGCGCGAATCACGCTGGCGAGCGTCTTGACCTCGGCAATCCGCCCCTGTCCCGCGGCGTGGCGCTCCGCAACGCGGACCATCCTGCTGGTGGTGATGCGCAGTAACTTGTTCAGGAAAAAAGCGATGGCGAGAATGACGATCAGGTGGGGCAGCTTGGTATGCAGAAATTCCTGGCTGTCGGCGATCCATTCGTCGAGCACTTTGCCCATGAAGCGGCCTTCAGCAAAAATGCCGGATCGCACCACCATCGAAATTTCCGCAGGGAATTGCAAAGGAACCATACCAAAACTCCTCGTTCTAGACTAGACTGTGCCCATGAGCGGCAGAAATCCTCGGCCCCGCTTTCCGGCATTAATACCTTGAGACCCTGAGGTCACCATGGTTACCGAGCCCATCGGCGCCAGACTACCCATAGGCGGCTCACAGCGCTGGCGGCTGGGGCTCTGTGCGCTCGGAGCCTTGGCATTATTTGGGCTCGCCGGTCTGGGATTGCGTCATGTTCATGCCCAGTCCACCCCCGGGGCTCTGGCAGCCAATGCGCAGAATGGGGTGACAGCCGAAAATCCTGGCTCAGATGAAAAACCGGGCACCGCCTCCGAAAATCAGGCATCCGGTGCGCCCGCGCCGAAACCGGCTGCAGCCACTTCTCCAGAGCAGCAACGCAAGCAAGAGGTTGCCAGCGAGTGCGCGAACCTGCTCAAA
>JASHVE010000100.1 GCA_030039675.1 Acidobacteriaceae bacterium
TGGGCCGACGCAAAGCCGGATGAGTATTTCTTTCTCGAGATGTTCGCATCCGCAGTCGTCGAACACCTCACCACGCTTACGGGAGCCCGCCTTTGCGATTGGGCCGAGCAGCGCGGCATGGCCGTGCTTCCGCATTACAGCCCCGGCTATCCGGAGTGGGACGTCGCGGAGCAAACGCGCTTGCTCACACTCCTGCAGCACACGCGCAACGGGCCCTTCCCTTCGTCCGTAGACGTGCTCGATTCCGGCATGCTGCGCCCCAAGAAGACTTTGCTCGCCGTCTTCGGCCTGACGCGTCACACGGACCGGTTGCGCAAACTCACAGCATTGGTCCCGTGCGAGACGTGCTCATTTGGCCCCTGCCAATACAGGCGCGCGCCCTATCGGCGGGCCCCGCAGTCAAACTGCGAGCAGGTGCAGACGCGCACTCCGGTGCTGGACCAGAAAGCAGCATACACCGTAAATCGAAAAGCTCTGAAGCGATGGGCAGAGGAGCGCCTCTCGATGCAGGAGTGCGAAGACGGCTCAGTGCACGCAGTCTTCCGCTATGACGGAACCACATGCACCAACATGGGCCAGCCCCTTGCTTTCGACTACAACGTGAAGCTCGGCCCGCGCACCCAAGGGTATCCGATTCGCGAACAGCGTTGCACCCCCGCAGCAGACGACACGGGCCACACCCGCATGTGCCAATACCTCGAAGACCCCGCGCAGCTGATGGCTGCGATCGAGCGCGAGAAACCACTGGGTGGAGAGCGCCTGGATAAGGTCCTGTCGTGGCAGCGTCAGTCCTCGGGCGCCGGATGTTATTGTGAGGCTGCGAGCCGCGATCATAAATGGGGCCTGGTTCTCGAAACGATTCACTACGCCTTGGCGCAGAAAGAATTGGCGCAAGACACAGAGCTGTCATGAAAAAACTTTTGCAGGAACTGATTCTGGAGCGGCCTTTGCTCGGCGATGGCGCCATGGGCACGCAGCTCATGCTCGCCGGGCTGGAGCAGGGCAACTGCGGCGAGGCCTGGAATCTCACCCATCCCGAACGCGTGCTGGGCATTCAGCGCCGCTACGCCGAGGCCGGCGCGGAATGCATCATCACCAACACCTTTGGCGGCTCGCGCATCATGCTCAACCGCCATTCAGAAGCCGATCGCGTTGTCGAAATCAATCAAGCCGGTGTCGCCATTGCGCGCCAGGCCTTCGCCAACCGTGACGGCTATGTACTCGGCGACATCGGACCCTTCGGCGGCCTGCTTGAGCCCTACGGCGACTTCACTCAAGCGCAGGTGCGCAGCGCCTTTGAAGAGCAGGCTGCGGCTCTGGTCGAAGGAGGCGCAGACGCCATCATCATCGAGACGCAAACTTCTCTTGAAGAGCTTTTGATCGGCATTGAATCCGCGCAGCGAGCCGGCGCCAGGTGCATCATCGGATCGATGGCCTATGACGTGACCCTCGACGGCTCGACGTTCCGCACCATGATGGGTATCGAGCCTGAACGCGCCGCCGGATTTATGGAAGAGCATGGCGCGCACATCGTGGCCTTGAACTGCGGCACCGGCATGGACATGGAGCGAGCGCGCGCAGCCGTAGAGCGCTACAAAAGCACGGCCAGTTTGCCGGTAATGGTTCAGCCCAACGCCGGAAAGCCACGGCTCGTCAACATGAAGGTGGTCTACGACGAAACGCCACAGCAGATGGTCGCAGGCCTCATGCCGCTCTTGAACGCCGGCGCGAACATCGTCGGCAGTTGCTGCGGCAGCACACCCGAGCACACGCGCGCCTTCCGGAAAGTGATGGATGAATTTCTCGAATTGAAAGGAATCAAACCCGACGGAGTCCCAGCGTGAAAGTCAAACTTTGCGACGTAAATGCCGCCGCGACGGAAAAACTCCCACAGCGCACCGACGACAAATCCGGCATCGGCGTCCACTATGTGGATGCCTATTTGAAACCGATGAACACGAAACTTGAAGACGGCACGCCGGTTAAGTGCAAGCGCCGCGGACTGAAGATTACGCTCTCAGCAGGCGCAAAAAAAGGCGAAGGCCTGATGCGCCGGCTCGACGTGAGCCGGGACCCGGTCGTCATGCTCAATGCGGCTCTGCAGGAAGCCGCGAACTCTGCAGGCATCGAGCTCGCGGTCGAAGACGGAGTAATCTTCGTTACGCTTTGATCTCCGTGTGCCCGGTCATCTTCTCAGCTCTACCCGTTACGCTTTGCCGATCACCTTGGCGAGCGTCGCGCCGATCTCGGCCGGCGACACCACAACGTGAATGCCAGCCGCCGTCATCGCCTTCATCTTGCCGGATGCCGTGCCCTCGCCGCCAGAAATGATCGCGCCCGCATGGCCCATCCGTCGGCCCGGAGGTGCGGTCTGCCCGGCGATGAAGCCCACGACCGGCTTCTTCACATGCTCTTTCACAAAAGCTGCAGCCTTTTCCTCGTTCGTGCCGCCGATTTCGCCGATCATGATGATGGCTTCCGTGCCGGGATCGTCATTCAGCAGGCGCAGCGCATCGATGTGCGTGGTGCCGATGATCGGGTCGCCGCCAATCCCAATGGCCGTCGACTGCCCAATGCCGCGCTGCGTGAGCTGATGTACCGCCTCATAGGTGAGCGTGCCCGAGCGAGAAACGATACCCACCGAGCCTTCTTTGTGAATACGGCCAGGCATGATACCGATCTTCGCTTTGCCGGGCGAGATCACACCGGGGCAATTGGGACCGATCAGTCTCGATTTCGAAGTCTTCAGCTTCGCCCACACCTTGACCATGTCCAGCGTAGGAATGCCCTCAGTGATGCAAACGATCAGCGGAATGCCCGCATCCTCTGCTTCGAGAATCGCGTCGGCCGCAAACGGCGGCGGAACGAAGATCATCGTTGCGTTGGCGCCGGTTTCCTTCACCGCGTCAGCCACGGTGTTGAACACCGGCCAGCCCTCATGGGTCGTTCCGCCTTTGCCCGGCGTCACACCGCCGACAACCTTCGTGCCATATTCGGCGCAGCCTTTGGCGTGAAACGTGCCCTCTTTGCCTGTTAATCCCTGAACAATCAGCCGCGTATTGTTATCAACCAAGACCGCCATGAAACAAGCTCCTAGCTTCTAGCTTCTAGCCTCTAGCTCTTTAAAGAATGAATGAATGCCCCGAGCATTTTGGAAGTCTCGATGCATAAAGATTCTGCTTTCCTTCGTAGGGCTTCATCACCAATCTTCAATCGCTCAGCAAGCAAAAGCTGTGTTTGAACCTCGTATGTAGAACCCTGTGCGATATTGAGAAACTGCCTGAAGTCACGATCTGTAGCTCTTCCGCGGCCTTCCGCAATATTACTCGCAATTGATACACTGGCCCGCCGGAGTTGCGAAACCAATCCGTAAAGCTCACCTTTCGGAAGTGACTTTGTGAAACTGTAAACGGCTTCGGCTAGTTCCATGGCCCTCTGCCAAACCGTCAGATCCTGGAACGCTTGGGCCACGAATTCCTCCGTAACG
>JASHVE010000009.1 GCA_030039675.1 Acidobacteriaceae bacterium
ACGATGGACATCCTGGAACGCGAGGGCATCGCCAACGCGGCCCGCGTGGGCCAGTTCATGCTCGAGCGGCTGCGCGGCTGGGTGAAAACGCACCCGCTAGTGGGCGAAGTGCGCGGCCGCGGCCTGATGATCGGCCTCGAGCTGGTCAAAGACAAGCAGACCCGCGAGCCCGCCGTGGAGCTGCGCAACCGCGTGGAGACACTTGCCTTCGAGCGCGGCCTGATGCTGCTGGGCTGCGGCGAAACCTCGCTGCGGCTCTCGCCTCCGCTCATCGTCAGCCAGGAAGAAGCCACCGTTGCGCTCGACATTCTGGAAGACGCGCTGACGATCGTCGAAAAAGAACACGAACAGGCATCGGTGGAAGTGGCGACAGCCTGAGCATCACAATCTATGAAGCGAAAAGGAGCCGGCAACGCATCTGCCGGCTCCTTTTTTGGGTGGGCGGATTTTGCATTGCCTCCGGCGCGCGCGTGGAAGAGAATGGGGTGCAATGCCATGGCTGGAACAGTTGCGAATCGGCGGGCTGGAGCGCGCGCTCAGTGGACTAGACCGCATAGCACGCTGGCGCGGACGTGAAGCAGCGTTACCCGCGCATCTCGTCACCGGCCTCGAAGGCGAGGACGCCACGTACTTCTACCTGCGCCGCAAAGGCTACGTGATTGTGGCGCGGCGCTGGTCCGCGGGCAATCTGCCGGGAGATATCGATCTCATTGCATGGCAAGGCGACCTGCTCTGCATCATTGAGGTAAAGACACGCACCGCACATGACCTGAGCCCGGCCGAGATCGCTGTCGACTCGCATAAGCGCAATATCCTGCGCCGGCTGGCGCGTCAGTATGTGCGGCAGTTACCGCGGCCCACTGCGCCGGTGGTGCGTTTCGACGTGGTGAGCGTATATCTTGTGCCGGGCCAGCCCCGCGAGTTCCGTCACTTTGAAGCGGCCTTCGGATGGAGCGAGCGGCCCGAGGATTGGGATTAGCTCGGCCTGAACACAGTGCATAACATCTCGCGGAGGTTCGAATGGACAGTGTAGTCACCTTCCTGCTCACACAGAATCCTGATGCTGCGCTCAGGTTCTATCGCGATACCCTCGGTTTCACGTTTTTGCGCGACGATGGCTTTGCGCTGGTCTTCGATCTGAACGGCGTCATGCTGCGCATCAGCAAGGTTCCTTCGTTCACGCCCGCACAGAACACGGTGCTGGGATGGGAAAGCAAAGATATTGTTCCGGCGATGGACGGATTGCTAAGGAAGGGCGTGGTCTTCGAGCGCTACCCGAACATGGGGCAGGATGAGCGCGGCATCTGTACCTTCCCCACCGGCGACAAGGTCGCGTGGTTCAAAGACCCGGATGGCAACGTGCTCTCGATCTCACAACACGCGCAAGGGGTGTGAAAACTACCCCTGCGCATCCTGGTACTCTTCATGCCAGGCCATCTGGATGGCTTCGAGCTTCGGCTCGTTGGATTTCGCCGGATCATCGGCGAAGCCATCAAGCTCGGTCACATAACGGTGCAGATCGGTGAAGCGCACGGTCAGCGGATCGATATCCGGATATTTTTCCTGCAGCTGAATGCCGATCTCTTCGGCGTCGGTCCAGTAAATCTCGCGCGGCATGTTTTTCAGCCCTCTTTCCTCGTCACTGGGTGCCCCACCTTCGCCGCGTCTTTTGCGGCTACAGCGGTTTCACAGTTGCTATATCCCGAAGCCACTGCTGCAAGGTGGCATTTTCCTGAAGAAAATGCCACCTTCCGCGGCTTCGGCAAGGGCACATCAACTGTGGAACCGTTCTAAGGTGGGAAGAACCGCCAAATTGGCCTACTTCTGCTCCGCCAGCGTCAGCGGCTTGCCTTCCGAAACGTAGTTGCGGTTCCAGCTGGGAATCTCGACCACATAGTTGCCGGGCCGCGTGATCACAGCCTGGCAGCCGAGTCGCGAGTTCAGCTGCAGGTCGGCTGCCATGTCGAGCCGGTCGAGTTCGTCATCTTCGGCCTCGCTGATGCCCTCTGCGCCCTCCTTCACCTGGATGTGACAGGTGGTGCAGGCGCACGAGCCGCCGCAGGCGTGGTCGAGAAAGACATCGAGGTTCTCCGCAACATCGAGAAACGACATCGGCTTGCCGTGATGGTCGTACGGCATGGTACCGAACTCAAACTCCACCGTCTTGCCTTCGGGTTGGAAGGTGACACGCACCAGCTTCTCCGCTGGAATGTTTTTTGTGACTGCTTCATTCATAATGGTTCTTCCCAAGCACTCGCTCGCTAACTTGCTAACTTGCTGACCTGCTAACTTGCCGCTATTTGAATTCCGCCGCCGCCATCGGATGCGGCGCGCTTATGTTATCGCCCAGCTCTTCGCCCGCGGCTTCCATCGTCTTGCCGCGAATGGCCTCGGTGACGGCGGCGTCCATCATCAGCTCAGCGAGCCGGCGCGTGGACTGATCGAGGCCGATTGTAGCTTCGCGGATTGCATGCAGATCTTCGCCGAGCTTTGCCGACGCCAGCCGGTCGCGCGCTGCTCCGATGGCTGCCTGCTCCTCGCCCGTCAACTGCGCCCACGCCGGATTTTCGCGCGCCTGGTCGACCTTGGACAGGATCGTCTCCGCCTCATTGCGCGCTTCGATGAGCAGGCGCCTGGCAAAGTCCTCTTCGGCGTGATCGAACGAGTCGAGGATCATGCTCTCGACCTGCTCGTCCGTCAGTCCATAGGTCGGCTTCACTTCGATCTCGGCGGCCTTGCCGCTGCGCTGCTCGCGCGCGGAGACCTGCAGAATGCCGTCGGCGTCGATCAGGAATTTCACCTCGATGCGCGGGAGCCCAGCGGGCATCGGCGGAATGCCTTTGAGATCGAAGCGCGCGAGCGAACGGCAATCCGTCGCCAGCTCACGCTCGCCTTGCACCACGTGAATCGCGACATTCGTCTGCCCGTCAACGCCGGTCGTAAAGTGTTCGGTGGCCGAAGCGGGAATCGTCGAGTTGCGCTGGATGATCTTGGCGACGACACCTCCGAGCGCCTCGATGCCCAACGACAGCGGCGTCACGTCGAGCAGCAGCATCTCTTCGGTGGCCGCCGAAGCGCCCGCCAGAATATCGGCCTGCACCGCCGCTCCGAGAGCAACCACCTCGTCGGGATTCAGCTCAATATGCGGCTTCTTGCCCCGCGCACTCAACTGGAACAACACATCGACCAGCGCCCGCACGGCGGGAATGCGCGTTGATCCACCTACGAGCACGACCTCATCGATCTGTTCGGGTATGACCCCAGCATCGGCGAGAGCCTGTTTGCAGGGACCCACCGTGCGATCGAGCACCGGCTCGATCAGCATCTCGAAGACATCGCGCGGAATCTCGCGCTGATAGCGATCTCCATTGGGCAGCTCGATATCGAAGTTCGCAGAGGACTCTGTCGAGAGTCGGATCTTGGCATCGATCGCCGCCTTGCGCAGCGCCTGCACCGCGCCCGGATGCGTGCGCAGATCCACGCCGTGCTCGGAGTGAATCTCGTCGAGCGCGATGGCGAGAAGAAGATTGTCGATGTCGTCGCCGCCCAGGTGCGTGTCGCCGTTGGTCGACTGCACTTCAAAGATGCCGTCGCGCAGCTTGAGAATCGAAATATCAAACGTCCCGCCGCCCAAATCGTACACGGCGATCATGCCTTCCCTGGCGCGATCGAGGCCATAAGCGAGTGCTGCTGCCGTAGGCTCGTTCACCAGGCGCAGTACGTCGAGGCCGGCCATGCGGCCCGCGTCCTTCGTAGCCTGGCGCTGCGCGTCGTTGAAGTACGCCGGCACGGTAATGACGGCCTGCGTGACCGGTGCACCGAAGAACCGCTCCGCGTTTTTCTTGAGCTGGCGCAAAACGTAGGCCGAGATCTCCGGCGGCGTGAAGCGCATGTCCCCAAGCTGTACGCGCGGTACTTCGCCGGCTTCCACATCGTCGGCCAAGCGAAACGGAAACAGCTTCAGCTCCTTCTGCACCTCTTCAAGGCCGCGGCCCATGAGCCGCTTCACGGAGTAGATGACGCGCTCGGGCGTCTCGATCAGCGCTTTGCGCGCGCTGTTGCCTACAGTCACCGTGGGCCGGCCGCCATCGGCCGGCATGGGATCCAGTGCGACCACCGACGGCACGAGATTCGAGCCGTCAGCGCCGGGAATCACAACCGGCGCGCCGTTCTCCATGTAGGCAACCAGGGAGTTGGTCGTTCCCAGGTCAATTCCAACTACGCGTCCTTCGGCCATCTTTTTTGTTTAAGCTCCCAACGTCTCGGTTACATCGCGGACCAGATTATTGAGATAGCGCCGGCGATCGAGCAAAGCGACCATGGCGGCTTGCGCAGACTGCCGCGCTGATTCATTACCCTCGTCCCACGCCTGCCACTGCGCGCGCAGAGCCCGATCCACCTCTTCGAGCAGTCCGTCAAATTTCTTTTTGGCCTGCGCTAAATCCTTTTCGAGCTGCTCGTCGACTTCGCCCATCTTCCTGCCCATGCGCATCTCTTCGAGCTGCATGTTCAGATCGAACACCTCTTCGAGCAGATCGGGCGGCACGCGCGAGGGATCGCGTCTATCTTTCCCGCTATGCTCTTCGCCGATCTCCGCGCCATGCAACTTGAGCAGATACTCGGTGCGGCGAATGGGATCTTTCAGCGTGCGATATGCATCGTTCAGCAACGCCGTATTTGCCAGGCTCCAGTCTTTCTCGTTGTCTGCGGCGCGAGCGAAGCGGTCCGGGTGCAGTTTGCGGCTGAGGCGATGGAACTCGCTTTCCAGCGCGGGCAGATCGAGATTAAGCCGCGGCTCCAATCCAAAAACAGAGAAATACTCACCCGTCGGAGGAGGCTGAATCTTGCTGCATTGGGAACAGAAAAGCGCAGATGCATTCTGCGCGACGGAACAGGACCAACAGGCAACCGGAACTGCGGACTCGACTGCTTTCAACATGAGCGGATTATGAAGAGAACGACGAACCGCAGCCGCAGGAGCGCGTGGAGTTCGGGTTGATGAAGTTGAATCCCTGCCGTATCAGCGTCTCTTCGTAGTCGAGCGTCATGCCATGCAGATAGAGAAACGACTTGGGATCGACGAACACACGCACGCCGTCGAACTCGTAGATGCGGTCGCGCTCACGCGGCTGGCTATCAAACTTGATCGAGTATGAGAGCCCAGAACAGCCGCCGCCGGTCACGCCGAGGCGCAGCCCGCCCTGCTCCGGCGAGATGCCCTCCTGGGCCATCGTTGCGCGGATGCGCTTCACGGCGCGCTCGGTCACCTGCAGACCCTTGTTCGCCGCCGATGCGCCCTCAGCGGGCTTCGAT
>JASHVE010000101.1 GCA_030039675.1 Acidobacteriaceae bacterium
CGCCTGGTGGTGGTGGCCGTGACGCGCGCCGACGACGGCATGGATCTGTTCCGCGAACAGACCTTCGAGGCCGAAACGGTCGAAGGACTGCCGCGGCAGGCGCAACTGGAAGCGGCCATGCGTGACCTGGCCGAGAGTTTGCAGGCGCTGCGCAAAGCCCCCGTGACCGAGCCGTTCGATGGGCCGGCGATCCTGTCGGGGCGCGCGGCCGCAGTGTTTTTTCATGAAGTCTTAGGCCATCGCCTCGAAGGCCAGCGCCAGCGCGGCGACGAAGAGGGCCAGACGTTTACAAAAGACGTGGGCAAGGAGGTGCTGCCGAGCTTTCTGTCGGTAGCCGACGACCCGACGCAGACGAAATTCGGCAACACGTGGCTGAGCGGCAGCTATGAGTACGACGATGAGGGCCAGAAGGCGCAGCGTGTGGACCTGATTCAGGACGGCGTGCTGAAGACTTTCCTTATGTCGCGGCTGCCGATTGCAAGCTTCAGCTCTTCGAACGGGCATGGCCGCGCGGAGGCGGGCCGCATGCCGACGGGACGGCAGGGGAATCTGATCGTGACTTCGACGAAGTCCGTACCCGACGCCGAACTGCGCAAGGAACTGATCGAAGAAGCGAAGAAGCAGGGCAAGCCTTACGGGCTTTACTTCGAAGACATCTCTTCGGGCTTTGCCGTGACGACGCGCAGCTCGCCGCAGGCGTTTCAGGTGATCCCGCTGGTGGTATGGCGCGTGTACGTCGATGGCCGTCCGGATGAACTGGTGCGCGGGGTGAGCATCGTGGGCACTCCGCTGGAGGCGATGAAGAGCATTCTGGCGACCGGCGATCAGAGTGAGGTGTTTAATGGCGAGTGCGGTGCGGAATCGGGCACGGTGCCAGTGAGCGCGGTCGCGCCGGCGATGCTGCTGCGCGATCTCGAAACGCAGCGTCAGCCGCAGGGCACGTCGCGGCCGCCGATTCTGCCGATTCCCAGCGCGAGCGCGGAGGCGCAATGAGAGTGATCCGTACCATGGCAAAACTGGCTGCGGCCGCATGCCTCTGCGCACCGCTGGTTGCGTTCGCGCAGCCCACGCGCGCCGACGCGGAAAAAGATCCCGTGCTGAAAGCCATGCTGGCTGAGCTCGACCGCAGCATGAGCCAGCTCGAGCTGAAGGGCTTTGCGAAGCCTTTCTTCATCCAGTACCGGATTGAAGACGTCGACGACTTCGAGACCAAGGCCGAATACGGCGCGGGCGAAGGCCTGTCGCGGCGGCATCAGCGCGTGGCGCGCGTGACGGTGCGCGTGGGCGACTACAAGACCGATAGCTCGGGCGGACGCGGCGATGGGTCGCTGGAGCTGGCCGGTCTGGATGACGATGCTGTCGCGCTGCGCTCCGCGTTGTGGACCGCGACGGACCAGGCCTACAAAACAGCGCTAGCCGCCTACGCGCAGAAACAGGCGGAGTTGAAGCAGGTGCAAACACCTCCGCAGGCCGACGACTTCAGCCACGAGAAGCCGCTTGTCTCGCTGGTTGAACCGGCGCATCTGGTTGTGGACGAGCACGCCTGGGCGGACCGCGTGGCGCGCGCGAGCGGACTTTACCGGAGCGACGCGTCAGTGAGCGCGAATCAGGCGCAGGTGCAGTACTCGACCGCGAGCTTTCACGCGCGGGCCACCACAACATGGCTGGTGACCAGCGAGGGAACGATTGTGCGCAAGACCGGCACGGAGTACGAGGAGACCTTCGGCGTGGGTACGCAGGCCGACGATGGCATGCGGCTCGACCGCTCGTTCGCGACCGCGGGCACTTCGCCCGGAGATCTCGACACGGAACAGGCCTTCAACAAACATGCAGTTGAAGAGATTGAATCGCTGAGCGATCTGAGCAAAGCACCACTGGTCGACGAGGAGTATCACGGCCCCATCCTGCTGAGCGCCGATGCGGGCGCGGATACGCTGCGCGCGCTGCTCGCGAATTCAGTGGTGGCTACGCGGCCGCGGCTCGGAACCGAAGCGCGCACCAATGGAGCGTTTGCCTCCAGTTATCAGGCGCGCGTGATGCCGGACTTTATCGACGTAGTGGATGATCCCGGCATGAAGAGCTATGAAGGCAAAGGCCTGCTGGGCGCGTACGAGGTAGATGATGACGGCGTTCCGGCGCAGGCTGTGAAGCTGATTGAAGCGGGGCGGCTTGAGAATTACCTCATCGGCCGGGAGCCGGTAAAGGATTTTCCGGAGTCGAATGGCCACGGGCGCGCCGGCATTACGGGAGCCGCAAGGCCGTCGATCGGCGTGCTCAAGGTGACGGCGCAGAATGGGCTCTCCGATGAGGAGCTGAACAAGAAGCTGCTGGAGATGGCCAAGGACCGCGGCCTGAAGGACGTGTACTATGTGGCGACGCTAGGCGGGGCGATGACGCCGCGTTTGCTCTATCGCATCAGCCCTGACGGCAAACGCGAGCTGGTGCGCGGCGCCGCGCTGGACGATATCGACCAGCGGGCATTGCGTTCCAGCGTGGAAGCTGCGGGCAAAGATCTGTGGGTGGCCAACTACTTCGGCGATGTGCCGCAGACTGTGCTGGCGCCGGCGCTGCTGTTCGACGACGCCACCGTAAAACGCGCCAACGAGAAGAACGAGAAGCTGCCGTTCTATCCGCCGCCGGAGTGAGAGAAGCAGGGAACAGGGATTAGGGAACAGGGAACAGAGATCCGGAATAAACGCGACAGCCATCGTGAGTAGTGTTTTCCCACCTTAGAGCGGTTCCACAGTTGATGTGCCCCTGCCGAAGCCGCCGAAGGTGGGGCACCCATATTTGGTGTTGTGTGCTACTTCGCGGTGCGATAGATCTCAGAGCCGGCGAGCAGATAGGCGCCTACACCGTACACGTAGCTTGTGGTTTCTGTGAAGGCGCCGGGGGCAGCGCCCACGGGCTGAATACTGCCCAGGCGGCCATCGGCGTAGACATGCTCGAGCATGCCGGCCCAGGCTTTTTCGACGGCGGGCCAGTAGGTAGCACGGTCGAGGATGCCCTCGTTCACGCCGTAGGCGAGCGCGTAGGTGACGAACGCGCTGCCTGAGATTTCCGGCAAAGGGTAGGAGTCAGCATCGAGCAGGCCGGGATGCCAGAGGCCATCCTTGCCCTGGATCGAGATCATCTCTGCGGCCATTTCCTTGAGCAGCGCGATGTACTTCGGGCGCAGTGGGGAATCGGCCGGCAGCTCCTTTAACACGCGGACGATGCCGCCCATTACCCAGCCGTTGCCGCGCGACCAGAAGAGCGGCTCACCGTTTTTCTCATGCTTGTCGAGGTAGCTGGCGTCGCGGAAGTAGAGGTGCTTGTCGTGGTCATACAGCAGATTCGTGGTGACGTCCCACTCGTGATCCATGAAGGTTAGATATTTCTGATCGCCGGTGATCTTTGCCATGTCCGCGTAGACCGTCGGCGCCATAAAGAGCGCGTCGCACCACCACCAGAGAGGACGCTTGGGATCGGCCGGGTCCGGCGTGGCCATCTCCTGATCGAGCCGCGCCTTGATCGGGTCGAGCATCTTCGGGTCTTTGTGGATCATGTAGAGCTCGAGATAGGTCTGGCCGATGGCCTGATCGTCGGCGTGCATCACGCGCGGGCCGGGCTGCCAGTTGAGCTCATTGCTCACGTTCAGCATCGCCTGCTGGTACTTGTCGCCGGCGATCTTTTGCGGCACGGCCATGAAGCCGATGTAGAGCGCAGCCCAGGTCCAATCGACCTGCGCCTTGGGAGGCAGACGGTTCAGCTGCCAGTCGGCGACAAGCTTCATGGCCTTGGCGAGATCGCGGCGCGAGAGCTTGGGCGAAAGATGGGCGAGCGGCCCTTCGCTGGCAGGAGTATCGCCCGGAGGCGCAACCGGGGCCTTTCCCTGCGCACTGGTGCCTGC
>JASHVE010000102.1 GCA_030039675.1 Acidobacteriaceae bacterium
CGCGCCGAGCGCAATGTAAGCCACCACCTCGTTCAGCGCCATGCGCGTGCCCAGCAGATTGCCGATCGCCGGCGCATCGTGCCACGGCACGCCGATGAGCCACGCCACCGGCGCGCCTGCAAAGCCGAGGATCTGGCCGAGGCTCGACGGAAACCACGCCACGCCGCCGTGCACCCATGTGAGCAGCATGTCGAGCAGCCGTACCAATGCCAGGAACGAGATCAGCATGATGGCGACATTCATCGCCAGCTTGCCCCCATCGATCGTGCCGCGCGCAATCGCGCCGACCAGGTTCTCTTCCTTGTGCATCTCGTCTTTAGGGGTCACGACCTTGCCTTCAGTGTCCGGCACCTCGGTCTCAGGCACCAGCATCTTGGCCATCAGAATTGTGCCCGGCGAGGTCATGATCACGGCCGAGAGCAGATGCTTCGCCTCGACGCCCTGCGCAATATACATGGCCATGATGCCGCCGGACACGTGCGCCATGCCGCTCGTCATGATGGTCATCAACTCGCTGCGCGTCGCGCGCGAGAGAAACGGCCGGATCGTCAGCGGCGCCTCTGTCTGACCCATGAAGATGCTCGCCGCCACGTTCATGCTTTCCGCGCCGGAGATGCGCATCGTCTTGAGCATCACCCAGGCCATGCCGCGAATGATGATCTGCATCAGGCCGATATGGTAGAGCACCGCAAAAAACGCGGAGATGAAGATGATTGTAGGCAGCACCTGGAACGCGAAGATTGCCCCCGAGTTCGAAGGCAGCAATTTGCCGAATGCCCCGGAGTTTGGTAGTCCAAGCTCGCCAAAGAGCACCTGCGTGCCGGCAAACGTGGCCGACAGCATGTTGGTCACCACGCCGCCGGCCCACGTCATAAAGCGTTCACCGAAATTGGAGCGCAGCACGAGGAAGGCGAATCCGAACTGCAGGCCGAGGCCCCAGAAGATGGTGCGCCAGCGAATCCGCTTGCGGTCTGTCGAGCCAAGCCACGCAGCCAGCAGGACTGCCAGAATCCCCAACACCCCGGTAAATCGGCCCAATGTGCCTCCTAGAAGCAGTTCCCGGTAGACAGTTCTCAGTTGTCAGTAAAGGTGTTGCGTTTTGCTCCAAGAAACTGAGAACTAAGAACTGTGAACTGTTCGCTGGTTTCTCTACCTTATCGCATTTTGCAGATATTTCTCCGCCGAATCGCGAGTGAAAATGCGGCTCACCAGCGCCACTGCGTCGGGCGGCGCTTTGGAGATATTGATTGCCCGCTCCAGAATCGCTCTCGGCTCGGCGAGCTGCGCCGGTGTAGTGGCGTAGAGCGTGGCCAAAGGTTGCCCGCGCTCCACCTGCGCACCGCGCCGCGCGTGGAAGAGAATCCCTGCGTGCGGATCGACTGGCTCTCCGGCCTTTTCGCGGCCGGCGCCGAGCCGTTGCACCGCCCAACCCAGCGCGGTGGTGTCCATCTCGGTGACGAAGCCGCTCTCCCGGGCATTCACCACTTCTGTCGCGCCAGGCTTGTGAAATTTCTCCGCGTCATCGAACACGCTTACGCCGCCGCCCTGCGCTTCGACCATCCCCAGGAAGACGCGCAATCCCGAGCCGTTCATCAGCGCCGTCTCCGCGCGCTCGTAACCGCTCTCCGGCGTGTCGGCCTGGCCGCCCAGGTAAATCATCCATCCGGCCAGTATGAGCGAAAGCTCGCGCAGGTCTTCGCTTTCCGCGGGCCGCTTGCCGCGCAGCAGCTCGATAGACTCGACCAGCTCGATCCAGTTGCCCGCTGCCCGCCCTAGCGGCTGGCCCATATCCGTGAGCAGCGCCACGGTGCGCGTGCCCGCCATCTCGGCCGTGGCCACCATCAGCGCGGCCAGGAACTCGGCCTGCTGCACATCGCGCAAAAAAGCGCCGGAGCCGGTCTTCACATCGAGCACCAGCGCATCCAGACCTGCTGCAAGTTTTTTGCTCAATATCGACGCACAGATCAGGCTCGGATTTTCAACCGTCCCCGTGCGGTCGCGCAACGCATACAGCACGCGATCCGCGGGAACCAGTGCCGGCGTCTGGCTCACGATGGATGCACCGCACTTCCTGAGCACGGCTTCAAACTCGTCGAGCGAAAGTGCCGTGCGATAGCCGGGGATCGATTCCAGCTTGTCCAGCGTGCCGCCCGTGTGGCCCAGTGCACGCCCGCTGATCATCGGTACCGCGACGCCGCAGGCCGCAGCCAGAGGCGCGACCAGGAAGCTCGTCTTGTCGCCCACGCCGCCCGACGAGTGCTTGTCAACCGCCGTCTTGCCCAGCCGCGCCGGCGAAAACTTCTCGCCCGAGTCGCGCATGGCCAGCGTGAGCGCGCGCGTCTCATCGAGCGAAAACCCCCGGATCCACGCCGCCATCAGCCACGCCGCGAGCTGCTCCTGCGGAATGGAGCCCGAAGCCGCGCCGTCAGACACAAAGCGAATCTCGCGTTCATCCAGCGCTCCGCCGTCGCGCTTTTTGCGGATGATGTCGATCATGTGCAGCGGAGGAGCAGCGGCGATCTGCGTTTCAGCTTCGTTAGTACGCATCATTCAGCTCTCGTCCTACTTCAACTTCATCTCAAACGCCAGCGGCAGCACTTCGCTGAAGGCCATGGTGCGTATCCCGTCCGCCGCGGGAAAGGCCACAGGGGCGTCGGGCAGCACGAACTCAGAGAGCATCTGCCGGCACGCGCCGCAGGGCGGGCTGGCCGCGCCGTTCAGGTTGGCCACAGCCACAGCCGCTACGCGAATCTCCGGCCCGAACTCGCTCACCGCGCGCACCAGCGCCGCGCGTTCGGCGCAGATCGTGAGGCCGTAGCTCACGTTTTCGACGTTCGTGCCTGTGACGATCTCTCCACTGGTGAGCTGCAGCGCCGCGCCCACGCGGAAGCCCGAGTACGGCGCATACGCGTGCAGCGCCGCCCGCTGCGCGTGTTCGAGCAAGATTTCAAGCGCCTTTTCGGGCAACTGCGTCCTGGTCATAGAACTTAAAGGCTATCGTAAAACCAGAGTTACTGCATACCGCGCAAACTCCCGCAGCACCGCGATGCCATCGGGAATCAAAGCGAGTCGGTCAGCAGCCGCTGCACTTCGTCCTGCAGCCGCGCCGCGATCGAGGCTTCTGTGTCCTCGGGCGCGAAGTGGATTGCCTCGCCTACGCGCACTTCGATCTTGCCTGAACGGAACCAGCCGCGCCCTTGCATCTTCAATTCGCCCAGTCCGCGCAGTGCAACCGGCAGCACTGGTACGCCGCTTTGCTTGGCCAGCAACCCGATCCCCGGACGGAACCGCGCCAGCTTCCCTTCGGCCGAGCGCATCCCTTCCGGAAACACCATCACGCTGTAGCCGCGGTCCATCGCCTTGCCGGCATGCGCAAAGCTCCTTTGGAAGTCGCGTAGGCGCGGCAGCGGAAACACATTGAACAGCGCGGTCACCAGGAAATATGCTGCAGGCCCGAAGGGGAAAAACCCTCGCGTGCCCGGTGCGCGATCCGGATCGCGCGCGTGACGGAAGTCTTCAAGCACCTCGCCCGACATCGCCACTGCTATGTGTCGCCGCATCCGGCCCGGGAGCGCGTACTGAATCAGTGGCGGATCGTACGCAGTAACGTGGTTGGCCACAATCAGCATCGGCCCTTCAGGTAGCGTCTTCGCTGTGCGCACGACCCGCGGATTCGCCAGCAGCCGCGTCAGCGGTCGTCCCAGGCCTTCGAGAAACGCGATCCGTATCCACGCGGCCGGTGCCCACCACGGCCACTCGAGATAGAGATATCGCGTACGCCGCAACTCGATCCGCGCAACCGGCTGCGGCCGTGCAATGCCCGTGCCTGCCCGCGTTTCCCGCGCCCCATCCTGCCGGCTTTTTTCCGTCAACAGCGTGGGACTCGCTTCCTTCGCACTCGTCTCTGCCTCACCACCCACTTGCTTCCGCAACTCACCCAGCGTTTGCACTTCTTCGAGCAGTCCGCTCCCTGAGACAATCCCCAGCCGCTGCTCGATGGCCGCGGACAGTTGCACGCGTCCCAGACTGTCCAGGTGGAGATCCTCTGTCAGCCGCAACTCATCGCCTGAACTGGAATGCGTCTCGCCGGTGATCTGCGTAATCAGCGTCAGCAGCCAGTCCGATGAGGCTGCGAAGGCCCTCTGGCGGTTTCCGTTGCCCGCCGTCGAACCATTACCGCTCGCGGTCTGGAGCTGCGTCAGCCAGTTAGCCACGGCTTTGCGCCTCACCTTTCCGGTGGAGGTGCGCGGCAGGTCGGGCTCCGGCCACAGCACCCAGCGCCGTACACGCTGAAATTCGGCAAGCTGCGCGTTGGCGCCTTCGATGGCCTTGGCCGCCTGGTCGCCCGCGCCGCGAACGGCCAGAACCGCGCAGGGCTCCGGTCCCGCCGCCGTCTCCATCGCCACCACCGCACAGCCTGCCACGCCCGGCTGCTCTTCCACGGCGGCTTCGATATCTTCGGGATGAAGATTCATTCCCGAGGCAGTGACGATTACCTCGCTTTTGCGCCCCAGAAACCTGAGCTCGCCGGAGGCCTGTTGCTCGGCCAGATCGCCCGTAGCCAGCCACTCGTCCTCGCGCTGCCGGAACTCGCCGCCCTGCCACGTTGCGTTGGAGATCATCGGTCCCCGCACCAGCACCTCGCCGTCGGCGCCCAGCTTTACCTCGCGTCCGGCCAGCGGCTTGCCGATCGTTCCCTTGGCCACGTGAAACGGATGATTCAGCGTGACCAGCGCCGTGGTTTCCGTCATCCCATAACCCTGAATCAGCACAAACCCCAGCGCATTCCAGAACTGCTCAAGGGGGCCGGCCAGCGCGCCGCCGCCCGAGACGAAGGCCCAGAACTTGAGCCCGAAGGCTTTATGGATCGTGCGGAACCGCCACCACTTTTTGAGCGGGCCGATGTTTCTCGAGCGTTCTACGCGCGCCGCGAGCTTGGGATCGTCCGTTTCGAGATGCGCCTTCAACAGAGCCAACACGCGCGGCACCGCCGCCAGCACGGAAATCCTTTCCTCCCGGATCAGTTGAATCAGCCGCGGCGCCGCGGGCCGGCTCTCAAAGTGCAGTTCGGCGCGGAGGACCGGCGGAACCCACAGGCCCATCGTCTGCCCGAAAACATGGCTCAGCGGCAGCGTATGCAGAATGCGCAGCGGATGGACGAGCCATTCGTAGCGCACGTAGGGCTGCGCGCCGTCTTCGACGGGACCCACGCTGGCCAGCACGTTGCCGTGTGTGAGCACGATCCCTTTGGGATCGCCCGTCGTGCCTGAAGTGAACAGAATCTGCAACGGCGTTTCCCGCGTCAGGCCGGCAACCGGTCCGGCTTCCTCCGCAGGCAGCTCATCGTGCCAGGCTTCGAACGCCAGCCGTGCAAAGTCACTCTCCGGGTCGCTGTCGTCCAGGGGTGACAACTGCGCCAGCAGCAGCGCATCGCCTACCGCCAGCTTCGGGTTTACATCGGCTGCCACCCGCCGGGCTAACTCGGCGCTTCCATTTGCGTCCAGTGGAACCACGAGCACGCCGCGGCGCAGGCATCCGTGAAAAGCAGCGACCCACTCTGCGCTGTTTTCTGCCCACAGCAGCACACGATCGCCCGGCCCGATGCCGCGCCGCTCCAGCAGCGCCGCAAACCGGCCGGCCAGCCGCCCCAGCTCCCCGTACGTCGTAACTCGGCGCCGGTTGCCCTGGTAGCGGACAACCGCAATCTCGCCGTCGAGGCGGCGGAACTCGTCGAGAAGTGTGGCCAGGTTCTCTCGCATTTCGAGCTATGCCACGTTCATGGTAAGGGATGGCCCCGGCCGCACCTCACGGCTTGCCGGGCGCGTCTCATCTTGTTGGACTGAAATGTGTGCTGAAGGATTGCCGAAGGGCGGCGTTCCTTCGCTTTGTATTCGCTGCGCGGCTGCGCTAATCTGAAGTGCAGCATGCCCTCGCGCCGGCCCAGCTCCGAAGCCACTCCAGCCCAGGCGGCGCCCCCAGCCGCAGGCATGAGTCCAGCCGCAGGAATGACTGTCGACCCCTTCGCGTGCTTCCATCCTGTCACAACGGCCTGGTTCCGCGCCGTTTTTGAAGCGCCCACTGCGCCCCAGCGCCTTGGATGGCCGGTGATCGCACGGGGCGAAAGCGCGCTCATTCTGGCGCCTACCGGTACCGGCAAGACGCTGGCGGCCTTCCTCTGGTGCCTGGACCGGCTCATGCTGCGCGACAGGGATCAGAGAGACCGCCGTGGCTGCCGGATCGTCTACGTCTCGCCGCTCAAGGCCCTGGCTGTGGACGTGGAGCGCAATCTGCGTTCGCCGTTGATCGGCATGGCCAACATGGCCCGCCGCATGGCCATGCCCTTCCACGAGCCGCAAATCAGCGTGCGCACCGGCGACACGCCGCAGCGCGAACGCGCCCGCTTCGCCCGCCAGCCCGCCGACATTCTCATCACCACCCCAGAATCGCTCTACCTGCTGCTGACCTCACAGGCCGCCGAGGCGCTCCGTACCGTAGAAACCGTCATCATCGACGAGATCCATTCGCTCGTCCCGACCAAGCGCGGCGCGCATCTTTCTCTCTCTCTGGAGCGATTACAAGCACTTGCAAAGAAACCTCTCCAGCGCATCGGCCTCTCTGCCACACAGCGCCCGCTCGAAGAAGTGGCTCGCTTCCTCGGCGGCGTGGAGATACAGGGAACAGGGAATAGGGAACAGGGAACAGGGGCCACGGGTCAGGGTTCAGAGATCAGAGATCAGCGATCAGAAAACCAGCCTGATGTACAGCCAGACTCCCGTGCCCCATCCTTTCCGCTTTTTTCTGCGGAAAGGGTGGGAGAGCATGAAGCTTTGAAAGGGCACGACTTCAGTCGTGCCGAAGACAAGCCGAAAGAAATTTTGCAGGGTGCGGGCTTTAGCCCACACATCGAAGAGCCGGAGAAGGCTGGGACTTTAGCCCCCGAGGGAAATGCTCTCTCAGACTGGATTAGCAGCGAAGGCAAGGATTCCCTGACCCCTGATCCCTGGTCCCTGGTCCCTGGTTCCCTCCGCTACCGCCCCGTCACTATCGTCAACGCGGCCGCGCCCAAGCAGCTCAAGCTGCGCATCGAAGTCCCGGTCGAAGACATGGCGCGCCTCGGCGAGATGGAAGAGATCCCAACCGGCCCCGCCTCGCAGACACCGCGCCGCGTCTCCATCTGGAATGCGATCCATCCGCGCCTGCTCGAGATCATCCGCGAGCACAACTCGACCATCCTCTTCGTCAACGCACGCCAGATCGCCGAGCGCCTCGCCGGCGCCCTGAACGATTTGGCCG
>JASHVE010000103.1 GCA_030039675.1 Acidobacteriaceae bacterium
TTGCTGCGGGCAGCACGCTGATTGACCCTGAGCAGGCCGGCAATGTGGATCAGGTGGGATCGTCGTTCATTCTGCATCGTCTCAGCTCCATTCCCGGGCGCTCGCTGCAGGACCTGGTGAATTCGCAGCCGGGCTGGCTTTACGAGGGAAACGCGGTGCTGCATCCGCGCGGCTCAGAGTATCAAACGCAGTTTGTGGTGGATGGCATTCCGCTGACGGACAACCGCTCTCCGAGTTTCGGTCCGGAGATTGAGGCCGACGATGTGCAGTCGCTCAGCATTTATACGGCTGGAATTCCCGCAGAGTATGGCAGGAAGATGGGCGGCGTAGTCGAGTTGAATACTGTGCAGAATGCGCAGCCTGGGTTTCACGGCGATGTGACACTGGCCGGCGGCAGCTTCAACACCGGCAGCGCATTCGCGAAGGGGCAGTATACAGCGGGCAGGGACACGGTTGGCGGAAGTGCGAGCGGCAGCATGACGGACCATTACCTGAATCCGGTCGTGCCGCAAAACTATTCGAACACGGGCACGCTGGGAGACTTTTCCCTTCGCTATGAGCGAGACCTCTCGCGCAACAATGAGCTGAGCCTGAGCGTGCGTCACGAATTGTCGCGCTACGACCTTCCCAACGAACAGGTGCAGCAGGCGGCAGGCCAGCGGCAGACGGCCGACAATGCTGAGACCATGGGCATCGCGTCATATGAGCACACCTTCTCGCCGGTTACGCTGGCGCGGGTGAGCGGCATGGTGCGCGACAATGCCAACGACTTCAACTCGAATCCGGAGTCGACGCCGGTGGAGGTTTTTCAGCACAACCGGTTTCGCGAGGGATACTTCAAGGCGATTGTCGTTGCGGACCGCGGGCGGAGCGAATGGAAGGCCGGCGTCGAGTCAGACAATCTCTTCCTGCACGAAGATACGAGTTATGTGATCACCGATCCGACGCAGTTCGACGATGGAACGCCGCTTACGTTCGCTTTTGCTGCGCAAAGACCCGACCTGGAGCAGGCTGCTTTCGTTGAGGATCTTATTCACCTGGGCAAGTGGACGGTGAATGCGGGCCTGCGCTGGGACCACTATCAGCTTCTGCTCAACAAGCAACAGGTTCAGCCGCGCTTTGCGATCTCGCGGTATTTTCCTTCGAAGAACCTCGTGATGCACTTCTCGTACGATCGCGTGTTTCAGACGCCGTCGTTTGAAAACATTTTGCTGTCAAGCTCTACGCAGGTGGAATCGCTGGACCCCGCGACTTTTCTCCGGCTGCCGGTGCAGCCTTCGGTGGGCGATTACTTCGAGGGCGGGCTGACGAAGGGATTGTTCGGCAAGGCGAAGCTGGATGTGAACTACTTCCGGCGCGTGGTGAGCAACTACGCCGACGACGACCAGATCGACAACACAACGATCAGTTTTCCGATCGCGTTTCGCAAAGCGATCATCTACGGCGCCGAAGGCAAGCTCGATCTGCCGGAGTGGCGGCATTTTTCGGGATTTGCCAGCTACTCGTATGAGGTGGGGAACGCGTGGAATCCTGTGACAGGCGGGCTTTTTCTTGGCGACGACGCGACGGCGGCCGAGACGCAGCTTTCAGGACACTTTCCGGATTCGCAGGACCAGCGGAATACGGTGCGGGGACGGCTTCGCTATCAGGTGCATCCGAGATTCTGGGTGGCGGGCGGAGTGCAATACGACACCGGGCTGCCGTTTGAGTTCGACGGCGACCCCGCTACGGTGCTGGCCGAGTACGGGCAGCAGGTTCTGAACCGCATCAACTTTGCACGCGGGCGCATCTATCCATCGTTCCAGGTAAACGCCTCGGGCGGAGCGGATGTCTACAGATCAGAGCGGGTCAACGTGCGGCTGCAGGCGGACGGGCAAAATCTGAATAATGTTCTCGATGTGATTGACTTCGGCGGGTTGTTCTCAGGAAATGCAATCGGACCGGCCAGAAGCTATCTGCTTCGGCTCACGAGTACATTTTGAGCCTGCTTTTTGTTACCCTCTTCGGTGGTCCGGAAGAGAATGCCTTGCTACGCGAGCAGGCTCAGGGTGGACTCGGAGCTGCCGGAGCTGTTTGTGTTCAGGCTCTGCAGCAGCTGGCTGAGTGAGCTGGAGGAACTGCTGGAGGTTGAGCCGTAACTTGCGCCGTCCTGCTGGAGAACACTGGCGCCTTTGGAGTCCGGCGAGATGGAGGCCAGCTGGGACATGGCGGAGCCGATGACGGAGTCGTCGCCGACCTCCATGGCCTGGATGATGGCGTTGATGAGTTCAGTGATCTGCGCCTGATTGGTCGATCCCGCGGAGCTGGACGAAGTCGCAGGCGCGGCGCCGGAGGCCGTGGACTCGAGATTGAGCATGTCGGTCTGGGCGTCGGTGAGATCGCCGTTCTGGAGGTCGGTGCCGAGCTGGCTGAGTTCGGTGACAAACGAGTTTTCGCTGTTGGATGAGGATGCGACGGCTGACAAGAGGCTGGTGGTGACGCCGCTCGTGGAAGTGGATGCCGTCGAGGAGGTGGCGCCGTTGAGCGCGTCCTGGGAGAGGGTAACGTAATCCTGCTGCGCGGCGGACAGGTTGTCGCTCTTGAGGTCCTGCGCGAGCTGGTTGAGGTCAGTGACGAACTGGTTAGCGGCCGAGGGCGAGCCGGCGATCTGCGACAGAAGACTGCTGGTGATTCCGCTGGTGGACAAGGCTCGAACTCCTCCGCTGAGTCTTTTATCGGCATAGCCCGGTAAAATTTCAGCTTTTTGCAGCTGGGACGGACAACTCACCGGCTCGCCGCAGAATCTGTGCTTCTTACGAGACTTTGGTAATCGGGCCTGGGTTGCGGGATGCTAAGAAGGGCTGACGGGCAGCCGATGCTGTGGGTGTCGGCGCGCTGAGGTGCCGGCGATGCTTTGGGCGGCTGCCGAGGCTCAAAACAGGGCCATACGTGCTGCGGGTTTTCCACGCGGAGCGTGGTGAGGTAGCCCCAAAGTGGCATTTTCCGCAGGACGCGCCAGGCGCACAATTTTTGCGAAGTGAACAGTAGTTTTGAAGATGCTGTAGACTTCCGCGCGGCCCGGTGGCGGCGGGACGCGCAGAAAAGAAGTGATGGCTATGAAGTCCTCGAGATGGTTTTTGGCTCTGATTGCGGCGGGCACGCTGGCAGCGATGGCGCCGCATGCATTTGCGCAAGCTGAGAACGATCATGCGAATTCAGCCGAGGCGCGCATGATTGCCGCGTGCCAGGTGGTGACCGAGGCGACGCGGGTGCAGGAGGCCCTGGACCGGTTTGACTCTGCACTCGCTGCGCACGACGTGGATCGGCTGCAGGCCGTGGGCATCGAGCCGGTGAGCGTCAAGGGCTGGCAGCGGTTTTTCAAGAGCAATCCGGATGCAAAGGTGACCGACAGCTGCCCGGTGACAACGCTGTTTATCGGCGGCAATACGGCGATCTGGAACTGCACCGAGACGTCGACGATCACTTCGTCGGGCAAGCCGGTGCAGTATGCGCACCTGAT
Source organism: Acidobacteriaceae bacterium (assembly GCA_030039675.1). Lineage (GTDB taxonomy): Bacteria > Acidobacteriota > Terriglobia > Terriglobales > Acidobacteriaceae > Telmatobacter. The sequence continues at coordinate 3,500 of JASHVE010000103.1, forward strand.
CCAGTTCACGTTTACCAAGACATCCGGCGGGTGGCTGATCTCGGATCGCAAGTAGCGCGCGTTGGGCATGCATCGACGCGCGCCCTGATGACAAAACCCAGGTCAAAAAGCTCATTGCGGAGCTTATCGGCGGCCGCGGTTTGTGGTGTGCCTTTCTGCACTTGCCGCGGTTCGAGCGGGCGTATGCAGGGTTGGTTGGGGTTCGCGGTTCCCACCCTGTCGACAGAAAAAGGCCGACAGGATGGGGCACGGTATTTTGTGCGGGTTTGACGAGAAACCCTTATGCTGACGGGTGGCGCAGCCGTGTTCGACGAAGAATTACTTCTGCAGATCCTGGTAGGCGTGGACCCAGGCGTTCATCACGTCGTCAAAGGTGACGCCGGGCTCCATCTTGCAGTTGGAGAACGCATCCTCTTTGCCGTCGCAACGGGCCACAACTTCGCCCTTGGAGTTGTAGAGAGTTAGCCCGCCCGGATCTTTGGGCAGTTGGACGAAGACAGGCTGCGTGGCGGCTTGCACGGGGCG
>JASHVE010000104.1 GCA_030039675.1 Acidobacteriaceae bacterium
CCAGGGATCCTTCTACGAGAAACATCCATTGCCAGCCTTGCAGCCCATTCTTCGACTGGATGTCGAGGAGCCATCCCGAGAGCGGGCCGCCGAGGACGAGCGCAAGCGGCACTCCAAGGTAAAACAGCCCGGTAATCTCGCCGCGAATGCGGTTGGGGAACCAATAGGTGAGATAGAGAATGGTTCCAGGGAAAAAACCGGCTTCCATCACGCCGAGCACCAGCCGCAGCAGATAGAACGAAGTGCTGCCGGTGACGAACATGGTGGACATCGATACCAGTCCCCAGCACAACATCAAAAAAGAGATCCAGAATTTGGCGCCGATGCGGTGCAGAATCAGGTTGCTGGGAAACCCGCACAGCGAATAGCTGATGAAGAACAGGCCCGCGCCCAGCGCATATGTGCTCTCCGAGATACCCACCGATGTTTGCAGAGCCTGTTTGGCGAAACCCACGTTGGCGCGGTCAAGGAAGGAGATGACATACATCAGCATCAGGTAGGGCGTGAGCCGCCTGAGGGCGCGCGAGACGGCGCGGTCGAGCGCGCTGGCAGCAGAGCCGGAGAGCAACGCAGGTCCGGTTGCGCTGATGACGCGAGTTGGTGGAGCTTCGCGCACAACCCACTATACACAGCGAGCAGCCGAATCTGCTCCGAGCTTCAGCAGGGACGCGATTTAGACGCACCGGAACAGCAAGCTTGCGAGGAATGCTTTGCAAGGTGCTCGGTCAAAGAGGCAAAACACACTGCTCTACATCCCTCAGGGGCTAAAGCCCCATTCTCTTCATTTCGGCCTTTTCGGCACGACTGAAGTCGTGCCCTGTTACAAAATGGACTTTTGAAATGCGCTCTATTTTGCCGCGTACTTTGCGCCGAATTGACGTAGTTTTTCGAGTGTCGCTGCGGCCTGGCCGGAGTCGATCGCTTCTGTGCCCATGGCGACGCCTTCTTTCAGGTCGGCGGCCAGTCCCGCGGCAACCAGGCCGGCAGCCGCGTTGAGCAGCACGATATCACGCCGAGCACCTGTAAGCCCGGTGAGTACGTCGTAGAGCAGAGCGGTATTGGTGGCCACATCGCCGCCGGTGAACTGATCGAGCGTTGCGCGGGGCAGGCCGGCCATCTCCGGCGTGACGCGGGCGGCCTTCAGCGCGATCTCGCCGGTGCCCGACTCTTCTACCCGCGCGACAACCGATTCGCCGGTGGTGGTCAGCTCATCGATGCCGTCCGTTCCATGCACGACGAAAGCGCGTTTGGCTCCCAGTGTGGCCAACGTGCGGCCCACGAGCAGGACCTTGCTGGGTGCGAGCACGCCAATCACCTGCGTCTGTGCGCCGGCGGGATTGCTCAGAGGTCCACACAGGTTGAAGATGGTGCGAAAGCCGAGAGCTTTCCTGAGGGGGCCGACCATCTTCATGGCCGGGTGATAGAGCGGCGCGAACAAAAACATGAAGCCGGTCGCGCGCAGGCACTCGACGGCCAGATCGGGTGGGAGTTCGACCGGCACGCCCAGGGCTTCGAGCACGTCCGCGGAGCCGCAACGCGAAGTCACGGCACGGTTGCCGTGCTTGGCTACCTTGGCGCCGGCGGCCGCAGCCACCAGCGCAGCGCCGGAAGAGATGTTGAAGGTGAGCGGCCCTCCACCACCAGTGCCCACCACGTCGACAAGCTGATCGCGCTCTGCATCCGTCAACAGGACCGGCGTTCCGCGTGCGCGCATGACGTCAACAAACCCGGCAAGTTCCGGCGCCTGTTCGCCACGCGTGGCCAACACGGCCACCAGGGCAGCCGTTTCCACTTCGGGCACGTGGCCGGCAAGAATCTCTTCGAGTACGTAGGCAGCTTGCTCACGGGTCAGCGCCGTTCCATCTTCGGCGAGCGGCTTTAGCAATTCCTTCACGGAACCCATACCACTCCATGGTAATGGTGCGCCGCGACGGGGGCGTTTCGTTTGCCCGCCATTTGATCACCAATTTACTATTTGAGTTGCCGCTGCACGGTCGCATCGGCTCTTCAGGTCCATAGGCCGAATCTTCCTTGAACAGCAGACGGGCGGTTCCCAACAAGCATGAAAATTCACGAATATCAGGCAAAGGAAATCCTCGCCAAGTACGGTGTGGCCGTACCGAAGGGCGAAGTGGCGAATACGCTGGAAGAAGCCAATGACGTGGCCCGCAAGTTGTTTGCCGAAGGCGCTGCCGGCGTTGTGGTGAAGGCCCAGATTCACGCCGGAGGCCGCGGCAAGGGGGGCGGCGTAAAGGTTGCGAAGACACGCGAAGATGCCGAACAGCACGCCAAGAATATTCTCGGCATGCAACTGGTGACACACCAGACCGGCCCGCAGGGCCAGAAAGTGCAGCGGCTCTTGATTGAAGAGACCGCGGCCATCGACCGCGAGCTCTATCTGGGCATCGTTCTCGACCGCGCCACCGGCAAGCTGGTGTTTATGGCATCGCAGGCCGGCGGCATGGAGATTGAGGAAGTGGCCGCCAAGACGCCGGAGACTATCTACAAGGAGACGATCGATCCTGCCGTCGGCTTCGGCGCATGGCAGGCGCGCAAGCTGGCTTTTGCGCTCGGACTCAAACCCACGCAGATCAACCAGGCGGTTGGCTTCTTTCAGAGTCTCTACAAGGCCTTCGTCGAGACCGATGCTTCGCTGGTGGAGATCAATCCATTCATTACGACCAAGGACGACAAGCTCTTCGC